>NZ_JBSRTQ010000070.1:0-22594 GCF_055129145.1 Albimonas sp.
GCGCGGCGTTGCGGCGGGGGGCCGGGCGGCGCCGTCTCCCGCCCCCTCAGGGCAGCATGATTTCCAACGGGGGGAGGCCGGGCGCTTCGAGCCGCCAGCGCTCGCCGGGCGCGACGGGGGGCAGGCCAGTGAGCGACCCGGTGATGATCCAGTCGCCGGCCTTGAGCCCGCCGAGCAGGTCGCCGCCGGTCCGCGCATAGCTCTGCAGCGCTTCCAGCGGGTCGACGGGGGCGTAGGGGGCGTGGATGTCCAGGCCGTCGCGCAGGAGGACCGGGCGCGGGAACGGGCCGAAAGGGGGCGGGCCCGCGACCGGCGTCCCCAGCACGACGGCATGGGCGATGAAATCGTCGGCCATCTTCTCGGGCCGGGTCTGGTCGGGGTCGGCGACCCGGGCCCGGGTCAGCTCGAAGGCCGGGGCGTGGGCGTCGACGAGGCCCGCGAGGGCGTCGAGGCTCATCGCCGGGTCGGGGGCCAGATCACGGGCGAGGCGCAGCGCGATCTCGCCCTCGATGCCCTCGGCCCCCGCCGGCGCTTCCGGCGCATGGCTCAGGATCGCGATCGGCGCCGCCGCCGCGGGCGGGCCGCCGGAGACTTTCCACGCGCCGGAGCGGCCGAGCGCCCGGTGGATCTCGGCCTGGATGGCGTAGGCCTGCCCCAGATCCGCAGGGCGCAGCGCCTCCGGCAAGCGGGGGATCGGCCGACCGGTGCGCCGGGCTTCGAGCAGCAGCGCCGCCGCCGCCTCCGCCCGGGTCACGACAACGATCGGGGGGAGGGGCGGCTGGGCATGTCAGGCGGTCTCCATCTCGGCGAGCTTCGCGCGCAGCCCGGCCTTGTGGACTTTTTCGAGCGTCGAGCGCGGCATCTCCGACACCACGAACACGTCGCGCGGGCGCTTGAAATCGGCCAGCTTGTCGCGGCATTCGGCGAAGATCCGGGTCTTGAGGCCCTCGTAGCCCTCCGGCCCCAGATCGGGATCGGGGATCACGAAGACCACCGGCACCTCGTCGAGCATCCGGTCCTTGCGGGCGACCACCGCATTCTCGTAGACGCCGCCGACCGTCGCCACCACCCGCTCGATCTCGGACGCCGCGACGTTCTCTCCGCCCACCTTCAGCATGTCCTTGTCGCGGTCGGCGAAGGTGATCCAGCCGTCCTCGTCCAGCCGCACCCGGTCGCCGGTGTCGAACCAGCCGTCCTCCGAAAAGCTGTCGTTTGTGGCTTTCGCGTTGCCCAGATATTCCAGGAACAGCTGGATGCCGCGCCAGCCGCGGCATTGCAGGCGCCCCGTTTCGCCCGGCTCGACCATCTCGCCGTCCTCGCGCAACACCCTTATGTCGTAGCCGGGGCCGGGGCGGCCGGTGGAGCCGGGGCGGGCGCCGAGGCTCGACGCCTCGCCGATCAGGCCATGGGTGATCGTCTCCGTCATCCCCCACCAGCCGATGGAGCGGATGCCGAAGACGCCGTCCCAGGGCAGCTCGTTGCCCGACATCCCGAACATGCGGAAGGTATGCGCGTCAGGCATCGGATGCTGCTGGACCGCCTTGCAGAAGAACGGCAGCATCGAGGCCCAGGTGCAGCCGTTGCGCGCCGCCACGTCCCAGAAGCGCGAGGCGGAGAAGCGCGGCTGCATCACCACCGCGCCCCCCACCCACATGGTCGGCAGGATCGAATAGGTCCGCGCATTGGTGTGGAAGGTCGGCATCTGCACGAGATGCACGTCGGCGGCGGTCAGTCCCTCGTTGAACGCCGAAGTCCGTGCGCCCCAGAGCGCGTTGCCTTGCGTCCACAGCACCCCCTTGGGGCGGGACGTCGTGCCGGACGTGTATTGCACCGAGCCATGCCGCCACGGGTCCGGGGCCGGGCGGCGCAGGCCGGCGGGGTCGGCGTCGATGGCGGAGAAGGCGGAGCCCTTGTCGGGGGCGAGGTTGGCCGGCGGAGCGCCCCCGCCGACCATCGCCTCGGTCACCGCCACCCATTTCACATGGCGGCAGGCGCGGGAGACGAGCTCGGCCAGCTCCGGCTGGGTGATCGCGGCGACCGCCCCGCAATTGTCGGCGAAATACTCCAGTTCGTCGGCCGACGAGCGGGTGTTGGTGGTCACCACGATGGCGCCGATGCGCTGGATGGCGAACCAGAGGAATTCCATCTCCGGGCAGTTGTCGAGATGGACGAGGACGCGGTCGCCCTCTCCGATGCCCCGCGCCGCGAGGCCGGCGGCGATGCGGTCGACCCGGTCGCGGAACTGGGCGTAGGTCCAGGTGCGGGCCGGCCCCTCGAACGGCTCCCAGATCAGGAACGGGCGCTCGGGGCTCCTGGCGGCGCGGTGGTCGAGCAGCCAGTTCACGTCGCGCCCGGCGAAGGGGTTGATGATCGCGGCTCTGGCGTCGCGGGGGGCGGCGGCGGCTCCGGTGGGCATGGTCGTGTCTCCTCCCAGATGGCGGCGCGTCGGGGCGCCGCTCGTGTTTGGTCATTGGCGAGACTACCGCCCCTGCGCGCGGAGGGAAGCGGGGTTCGCGGTTCTGGCGGGCGGAAAAGGCGGGGGCGGGGGATGGCGGGCTGGCGCCCGCCCTACGCTTCCCCGCCCGCGCGCGTCAGACCGTCTCGGGCGCGCCGAGGATGGTGGTCGCCTGGCTCGACAGGAACCCGCCATTGCCGTGGGCGAGGGCGAGCTTCGCGCCCTCCACCTGCCGGTCTCCGAGCCCCCCCATGATCTGCTGCGCCGCCTCGACCAGGGTGAAAAGCCCGTACATGCCGGGATGCACGCAGCTGAGCCCGCCGCCATTGGTGTTGACCGGCAGCGCGCCGCCGGGCGCGATCCGCCCGCCCTCGACGAAGCGCCCGCCCTCGCCTTTGGGGCAGAAGCCGAGATCCTCGAGGAACAGGATGGTATTGATGGTGAACGCGTCATAGAGCGCCAGAACGTCGATGTCCGAGACCCCGACCCCCGCCTGCGCCATCGCGCGGGGCCCGGATTCGGACGCCGCGGTCACCGTCAGGTCCGGCATCGCGGAGATGTTCATGTGCCAGGTCGCGGCCGCGGACCCCAGCACATGCACCGGGGTTTTCGCGTGGTCCTTCGCCCGGTCCGCCCGGGTCATCACGATGGCCGCGGCCCCGTCCGTCACCAGGCAGCAGTCCCGCACGCCGAGCGGGTCGGCGACGCGCCGCGCGCCCAGCACGTCCTCGATCGAAAGATCCTCGCGCATGAAGGCGTCGGGGTTGAGCTTCGCCCAGTCCCGCGCCGCCACCGCCACCGCGGCCAGCTGCTCGGGCGTCGTGCCGTACTGGTGCATGTGGCGCGACGCGGCCAGCGCGTAGGCGGCCACGGGGAGCACCGGCTTGTAGGGCCCCTCGAACGGATCCGCCCGCGCGGAACTTTGCAGCTTCCCCGACGCCGTGCGCTGCACGGAACCGTAGGCGATCAGCGCCACGTCGCAGATCCCGGCATCCAGCGCCAAAGCCGCCTCCGCCACATGGGTCAGGAAGGCCGAGCCCCCCGTCCGGTTGTTGCCGGTCACCTTGGGATGCACGCCCAGATGCTGAGCGAAGCTGAGGCCGGAGATGTAGTCCTGCGGCAGCCCGATCCACAGCCCGTCGCAATCGCCCGGCGTCAGCCCGGCCTGCTTCAACGCTTTGACCGAGGCGTGGACCGCGACGTCGATGGCGTCGAAGCCCGGCGCCTCGCCGATGCCATGGGTGGCGGCGCCGACGATGGCGGTGCGGCCGCGGGGGAATTTGTCAACCATCTCAGGCGCCTCCGACCGGATGGAACACCAGCAGGGGGCGGCCGTCCTCTTCGATGATCCGTGCGGCGACCTGCATGCCGATGCGCACCTCCTCGGGCGGGATCCCGTCGACGCGGGACATCATCCGCGGGCCTTCGGCGAGGTCGATCAGCGCCACGTTGTAGGAGGGTTTGGGCGGCCGCATCCGCATGACGGACGTCGAATAGACCACGCCGCGGCCCGAGGCCTCGACCCATTCGAGATCGGTGTCGCCGGTGCGCGGCTCGGCCACGCGGGGGTGCCAGAAGATCTGGCCCGACTTGCGGGCGCGGGGCAGCATGAAGCGGCCGGCGGCCAGATGCTCCAGCCAGTCGGCCTCGGGCCTGAGGCCGGTTGCGGGTTCGGTCATCGCGGGTCTCCTCCCAGTTTTTTCGGTCGTTTCGTCCATCAGGCGCCGAGGCCGCGCCGGACGCAAGCGGGGCGCGGCGGTTTCCAGATATGTGATGGATCGTCCCGGGGCGCCCGCCCCTCCCCTGCCCGGAACCGGAGCCCGCCATGACCGACGCCGCCGCGATGATGAACCCGATGAGCCTTGAGGGCCGCGCCGTGATCGTGACCGGCGCAGGCCAGGGCATCGGCCGGGCGGTGGCCGAACTGGTCTGCGCACTGGGCGGCGCGGTCGGCCTCGTCGACCTCAACCCCGAAGCGCTGGCCGAGACGCAAGGCCTCCTGCCCGAGGGCCGCTCGATCCGCCTGATCGGCGACGTCGCCGCGGCCGGGTTCGCGGAGGTGGCGGTGGCCGAGACCGTCGCCCGCTTCGGCGCGCTGCATGGCCTGGTCAACAACGCCGGCATCACCCGCCCCGCGATGATCGGGAAGATGACCGAGGAGCAATGGCGCCTCGTCATCGACGTGCACCTGACCGGGGCCTGGCGCTTCATCCAGGCCGCCGGCGCCCACATGGTCGCGCGCCACAAGGCGGGGGACGAGAGCGGCGGGTCGATCGTGAACATCTCGTCGGATGCGGGCGTGCAGGGGACGGTCGGGCAGATCAACTATTCGGTGGCGAAATCCGGCATCCTCGGCGCGACCATGTCCACGGCGCGCGAATGGGCCCGCTACAACATCCGCGCCAACGCCGTCGCCTTCGGCATGGTCGAGACCCCGATGACCGAGACGGTGCGCTCCGAGAAATTCCGCGACACCTATCTGGCGCGGGTGCCGATGGGTCGCTGGTCCTCGCCGCAGGAGGCCGCGAACCCGGTCTGTTTCCTCTTGTCGGACGCAGCCTCCTACATCACCGGGCAGCGGCTTTCGGCCAATGGCGGCAGCCAGATGAATCCGTAGGGGCGCATCGGTCGCGGGGCGGGGCGGTTTGCAGGGCGGGCCGGACGGCCCCATGATCGGGGTCCCGCCGCTGCTCCGGACCCGACGCTCATGCCCATCGACACGCTCTTCGAAAACGCCCTTCTGCCCGACGGGTCCCGCGCCGCCTTCGCCGTGACCGGGGGCCGGATCGAGGCGATCCTGCCCGAGGGCGCGCCGCGCCCCGAGGCCGGGGCCACAGTGGATTTCGCCGGCCGCCTCGTCGCGCCCGGCTTCGTCGAGGGGCACGTCCATCTCGACACCTCCTTCATCGGCGACGCCTGGATCCCCCACAAACCCAACGCCGCCGGCTTCGACGTCCATGAGCGGGTGCGCTTCCAGAACGAGAATCTGGCCCTCGCCGGCCCCCTCGAACAACGCGCCCGCGACCATCTGGACTTCTGCCTCGCCCAGGGCAGCACAAGGATGCGCTCGCATGTCATCGTCGACCTCGACCGCCGGCTGACCCATGTCGAGGCGCTGCTGGCGCTGCGCGCCGAATACGAAGACCGCATCGACCTGCAGATCTGCGCCTTCCCTCAATCGGGCATCCTGCTCTCGCCCGGCGTGGCGGAGCTGATGGACGAGGCGATGGCGATGGGCTGCGACGTGGTCGGCGGGCTCGACCCCGCCAATTTCGACCTGGACCTCGAGGGGCATCTCGACGTGGTCTTCGGCCTGGCCGAGCGGCACGGCGCCCTCATCGACATCCATCTGCACGACGCCGGGCACCTCGGCGTGTTCGAGATCGAGCGGATCGCCGACCGGACCAGGGCGCTGGGCATGCAGGGGCTGGTCGGGATCTCGCACGCCTACGGGCTCGGCGACGTGGCGGAGGCGCAGCAGCGCAGGACCGCGGCGAAGCTGGCGGAGGCGGGCGTGGCGATCATGACCAACGCGCCGGGCGCCCGCCCCCTGCCCCCGGTCGCGATCCTGCGCGAGGCGGGCGTCACCGTGTGGTCGGGCTGCGACAACATCCGGGATTCGTGGTGGCCCTGGGGGGATGGCGACATGCTGGGGCGGGCGAACATGATCGGCTACCGCTCCGGCTTCGCCACCGACGCCCAGCTGGAGATGTGCTTCGACATCGTCACCCAGGGCGGAGCCGCCGCGCTCGGCCTGAGCGATTACGGGTTCCGCCCCGGCGCACCGGCCGACTTCGTCACCCTCGACGCCCGCCATCCGGCCGAGGCGGTGGCCGCGAAGCCCCGCGACCGGCAGGTGTGGAAGAACGGCCGCCTGATCGCCGAGAACGGCAAAATGCTGGCCTGAGGTCCTGGGGGCGGAAGGCGGGCGCCCTCCCGCTCACCGCACCCTCGGCGCCACGGGGGCCGCAAATGGCGGGCTCGCGCCCGGCCCTACGCGTTCTTGATGGTCAGCCCGCCATCCACCGGGATCGCCACCCCGGTGATGTAGCTCGCCGCCGGCAGCACCAGCGACAGCGTGATATGAGCCACTTCCTCCGGATGCCCGTAGCGGCCGAGCGCGGTGCGCCGCTTGGCGAAGATCGCCTTGTGCTCTTCCGAGATATGGCTGGTGATCCCGGTCAGGATCGGACCGGGGCAGATGCAGTTGACCGTGATCCCCTCGCGCCCGAAATCCACCGCCAGCGCCCGGGTCAGCCCGATCACTCCGGTCTTCGCCGCCACATAGGGCGAGTTGTTCTTCGTCGCCCCCCACCCCTCCGTCGAGGCGATGTTCACGATCCGGGCCGCGTCGGACCTGCGCAGCCAGGGCAGCGCCGCCCGGATGGTGCGCTGATGGGCCGAGAGCATTCCCGCGAGGCTGAGCGACCACGCCTCCTCATAGGCCTCGTCATCCTCGAAGGCCGGGTGGCGGGAGAAGCCGGCGTTGTTGATCAGGATGTCGAGCCCGCCGAGTTCATCCGCCAGCGCCGGCACCGCCTCGCGGATCGCCTCGGCGTCGGTGACGTCGAGCGCCATGGGGATCGCGCGCCCGATCCCTTCGCCGCCGGGCGCCGCGCGGGCCGCGTCGATCTCGGCCGCGACCATCTCGCAGGCGTCGGGGCGCAGGTCGGTGACCGCGACGTCGGCGCCTTCGCGCGCCAGCAGATGCGCGGTCGCCCGCCCCATGCCGCTGGCCGCCCCGGTGACGATGGCGCGGCGTCCGCGGATCGAACGGCTGAGCTCGCGATATGGCTGCATGGCATGTCCCCCTGCGCGGCCGGCGATGCGGGAGGCGCCGCCGGGACCGTCAGACTGGCCCTCCGCCCCGCGCCGCGCTTGCGTCGAGAGGCGCGGTGCGAAACCCGGGCGAGGATGCGGGCGAGGGGTTGAATACCGAACGTTCGGTATTAACTCTTCCGTCACGCCGGCCGCCCCCCCGCCGGCAAGGAGACCCCATGGCCCGCCCCCAGACCGTCGAGGATGAAGAGCTGCTGTCGCGCCTCGCCGCGGTGTTCTGTGATCGCGGCTTCGGGGGGGCGTCGCTCGCCCAGCTCTCCGCCGCCGCCGGCCTCGGCAAGGCGAGCCTCTACCACCGCTTCCCCGCCGGCAAACGCCAGATGGCGGAGGAGGTGCTGGCCAACGCCTCGACCCGGCTCGATCGGCTGGCGGCGGAGATGCTGGACGGACCCGGCGACCCCTCGGCCCGGGCCGCGACGGCGGCGGCGCGGTTAGACGCGTTCTATGCGGGGGGGGCGCGGGCCTGCCTGCTCAACATGCTCTCCGCCCCGCGGGACGAGGACGGGCCCTTCGTCGACGGCGTGCGCGCGGCGTTCGAGACGCTGATCGCCGCCTTCGCGACGCTGGCCGAAGAAGCCGGCGCCCCCCCGACCGAGGCGCGGGCGCGGGCCGAGCGGGCGGCGATGTTCCTGCATGGCGGCCTGGTGCTGTCGCGCGGCCTGCGCAGCGCCGAGCCCTGGCGCAGCGCGCTCGACGCGATGACCGCCGAGCTGATCCGCCCCGTGCCCGCGCCCGAGCCCGCCTCCGTCCCGGCGCCCGCTTCCGCGCCTGTCCCCGCCACCGCCTGACTCAAGGAAAGCCGTCGATGACCGCGCATTACCGCAACCGCATGTTCGGCCCCCACGCGCTGGCGACCCAGACCGCGCGGCTCGGCCGTCCGACCCATGCGCGCGACCCCGAGACCGACGCCCCCGACCTGCATGCCCCCGACATGCTCGGCCCCGACGAACAGGCCTTCATCGCGAGCCTCGACACAATGTTCATGGCCACCCATGGCGAGACCGGCTGGCCCTATGTCCAGCATCGCGGCGGCCCGCCGGGCTTCGTGCGCATCCTGTCGCCGTCGGAATTCGCCTTCGCCGACTTCCGCGGCAACCGGCAATACATCTCGGTCGGCGCGCTGAAGGCCGACGACCGGGCCGCGTTCCTGTTCCTCGATCCCGCCCGCCAGGCCCGGCTCAAGGTCATCGGGCGGGCGCGGGTCGCCGATCTCGCCGCCGAGCCCGCCCTCGCCGAAGCGCTAGCGCTGCCCGGCTATGACGCGCGCGTCGAACGCGCGATGGTGGTGAGCGTCGAGGCCTTCGACTGGAACTGCCCGCAGCACATCACGCCGCGCTTTTCGGCGGCCGAGATCGCGCCCCCCATCGCCCGCCTCCAGGCCCGCATCCGCGAACTGGAGGCCGCCCTCGCCGCCCGCGGCGACGGCTGAGGCCCCCCCGTTCCGCCCGCCCCCGACCCGAGGGGACGCGGCGGTCCCCCCCGATCCACTCAACCGGAGGACTTCCCCATGAAGATCGAACGCAGCGGTTCCGCAGCCTGGTCCGGCGGCCTGAAGGACGGCAAGGGCGCGCTTTCCACCGAAAGCGGCGCGCTCGACGCCCATCCCTATGGCTTCGCCACCCGTTTCGAGGGCGTGAAAGGCTCCAACCCCGAAGAGTTGCTCGGCGTCGCCCATGCCGGCTGCTTCACCATGGCGCTGTCGATGATCCTCGGCGAGGCGGATCTGACCGCCGAGTCGCTGCGCACCACCGCCAAGGTCACGCTGGAAAAGCTCGACGACGGCTTCGCGATCACCAGGGTGGCGCTGGACCTGCAGGCCAAGATCCCCGGCGCGACCGACGCCCAGTTCCAGGAGCTCGCGGCCAAGGCCAAGGCCGGCTGCCCGCTGTCCAAGGTGATCAACGCCGAGATCACGCTGACCGCAACGCTGAACTGAGCGCCGGCGGGCGGGCGCCGCCCGGCCCGTTATGCTCGGACCCCGGCCCGCCTCCCCGCGGGCCGGGGGTTTCGGCTTTCGCGCCCCGCGAAGCCTATTCGCCCCAGAGCACCAGCCCGACGATGCCCAGCGCGACGAGGCAAACTCCGAGAATCTCGCGCCGGCTCGGCCGTTCGCCGAACATCAGGACCGAGGAGGCCACCATGAAGATCACCTCGACCTGGCCCAGCGCCCGCACATGCGCGGCGCTCTGCAAGGTGAAGGCGGCGAACCAGCCCAGCGAGCCGAGCATCCCCACCAGCCCCACCCAGCTCGACGCCCGCCAGGACCCCGCCAGCGCCCGCGCCTCCGCCGGCATGCGCAGGCCCAGATAGAGCACGGTCAGCACCGCCTGGAAGGTGGTGACCATGGCGAGCGTCGTCGCCGCGCGCAGGATCACGTCGCCGCTGTCCAGCGACAGCGCCGCGCCGCGATAGGCCACCGCCGACAGGCCGAAAAGCCCGCCGGACGCGATGCCGATCAGCGCGCTTCTGGCCGAGACCCCGGCCCCCGCCACCTTGCCGGCCGGCAGGGAGATCAACGCCACGCCGGCGAGGCTGACCAGGATCGCCGCCGCCCCCGCCAGCGACATCGGATCGCCGATCAGCACCACGCCGATCAGCGCGGTCTGCACCGTCTCGGTCTTGGTCAGCCCGGTCGCCACCGCGAAATTGCGCAGGGAGAACAGGTGGATCAGCAGCCAGGTCGCCGCGATCTGCGCGAGGCCCCCGACGATGGAGAACACGAAGAACTCCGCCGGCGCGCCGGGCGGCGCATCCCCCCGCCCCCAGATCAGCGCGGCCAGCAGGGCGAGCGCCAGCGGGGCCGCGTAGACGAAGCGGGCGCCGGTCGCGCCCTCGACGCTCAGCGTGGCGCGCAGGCGTTTCTGCAGGGCCGAACGCAGGTTCTGGCAGAAGGCGGCGGCGATGGTGATGGGGATCCAGAGTTCCATCCGGCCACAAAGCCCGCGCCCCGGCGGCGCGCAAGGCCGGGGCGCGGAAACCCGGATTGCGCTGCGCGCAAGCCTTCCGCAGGATCAGGCTCAGCCCGCCGCGGCGCCGCGCTCCCCCCCTCGGCGGAACCGCGCGCGATAGGCGCCCGGCGCCACGCCCGCCACCTCTCCGAACGCCTTTCTGAACGCCTCGGCCGAGCCGAAGCCGCAATTGGCGCCGACGTCGTCGAGGCCGAGCCCCGTCTCCTCGAGCAGCTTCATCGCCCGGGTCACCCGTTCCCGCCGGAGCCATTTCAGCGGCGTGGTTCCGGTCGCCTCGCGGAAGCGGCGCAGGAAGCTGCGCTCGCTCATCCCCGCCCGGTCGGCGAGGGCCGCCACCGACACCGGCCCCGCCAGCTCGCCCCGCGCCCAGTCGAGCACGCCCGCCATGCTCCGCCCCGGGCGCAGCTGCACCGGGGCCTCGACATATTGGGCCTGACCGCCGTCGCGATGCGGCGGCATCACCATGCGCCGGGCGACGATATTGGCGACGCGCGCGCCGTGATCGGCCCGGATCAGGTGCAGCCCCGCGTCGATGCCGGCGCTGCTGCCGGCCGAGGTGATGACGCCCCGGTCCTCGACGTAAAGCGCGTCCTCGGCCAGCTCGACGCCCGGAAACCGCGCCTTCATCGCCGCCATGTGGCGCCAATGCGTGGTCACGCGGCGGCCTTCCAGAATGCCCGCGGCGCCGAGCACGAAGCCGCCCGAGCAGATCGCCAGCATCCGCGCGCCCCGGGCATGGGCCGCGCGCACCGCCTCGACCAAGGGCGCGGGGGCCGGGTCGTCGCGGTCGCGCCAGCCGGGGATGACCACGGTGTCGGCGGTCTCCAGCAGCTCCAGCCCCGCGTCGACCTCGACCCGGAACCCGCCCATGGCGCTGAGGCCGCCGGGCCGGCTCTCGGCCGCGGCGAGGGCGAAGTCGTACCAGGGGAAATCGAATTCGGGGCGCGGCAGGGCGAAGAGCTCGGTCACGATGCCGAATTCGAAGGTGCAGAGCCCGTCATAGACGATGGCGACGACCCGGTGCGGCGATGGGGGCGGCGATGGGGTTGGGGCGGCCATGATCCCTCCGAAACGGCATTGGCGGAAACATACCAGATGATGGCGTTTCCGCCACTCGCGCGCGCGCCTCGCCCGCGGCATCAAAGGTCGCAGAGCAAGGAGCCCGCCATGACCAGCCCGATCACCGAACACCCCGCCGCCGCCCCCGACCGGGCGCTCGCGCATTTCGAAGCCCTGCTGGCGTTCGAGACCGATTGCTGGGACACCCATGCCGCCCTGGAGGCGCCCGGCCCCGACCCGGATTTCGTGGTGCTCGACGTGCGGTCCCCCGCGCTCTTCGCCGCCGGTCACGTCCCCGGCGCCCAGTCGCTCCCCCATGGCAAGATGACCGCCCGGCGAATGGAGGCCTTCGCCCCCGGGACCACTTTCGTGGTCTATTGCGCGGGCCCCCATTGCAACGGGGCCGACAAGGCGGCGGTGCGGCTGGCGCGGCTCGGCCTGCCGGTGAAGAAGATGATCGGCGGGGTGACCGGCTGGCTCGACGAGGGGTTTTCGCTGGCGACCGGGGCCTAACCCACCCCGCCCCCTTCCAGAAACCGCTTCATGCCGCCGAGCCGCTCGGCCATGTGATCGAGGAACACCCGCGCGCGGGGCGCCCGGCGCAGGTCGGGATGGACCAGCAGCCACAGGCCGGTGGAGAGCCCGTCCGCCGGCCCCTCCAACCGCGCGAGCCCGGGGCGCGCGTCGCCCATGAAGCAGGGCAGAAACCCGCGCCCGGCCCCGGCGCCGATGGCCTCGGCGAGGCCGAGCATGGAATTGGCGCGATAGCCGACGTCGCCGCCCTCCGCCGTCACCCGGGCCCGGGTCGCCGCGGCGGCGGGGAGGTCGGCGAGGTCGTCGGACGGCGCGACCCAGCCCGTCGCCGCCCCCCCCGCCGGGCCGTAGAGCGCCCAGCAGAGCGTCGCCACGCGGCGCCCCACCAGGGTCTCGGGCGGCTGATCGGTGGCCCGGATCGCCACGTCGGCGTCGCGCCGCGACAGGTTCATCGGGAAATTGCCCAGCGTCACGTCGAGCCGCACCGCCGGATGCGCACGCCGGAAATCGGCGAAGATCGGGGTCAGCAGGTCGACCAGCAAGGCGTCCGAGGTCGTGACCCGCAGATCGCCCGCCGGCAGGATTTCCTGCGCTTCCAGCCGCCCGGCGAAACCCGCGGCGCGCGCCTCCATGTCGGCGGCCACCGCGGCCATCTCCTCGCCGGTGGGGGTGGGGGCGTAGCCCGTGCGCCCGCGTTCGAAGAGCGGCACGCCGAGGCTCGCCTCGATCTGGGCGAGTCTGCGGAACACCGTCGAATGGCTCAGCCCCAGGCGGCGGGCGGCGGCGGGCAGCCCCCCCTCTTCCGCCACCGCGCCGACCAAGCGGAAGTCGTCCCAGTCCGGCCCGTCGCGCCCTGCGCCCTGCATCCCCGACCCCCCTGACCCACGCTGAATTCGCTGCGTCATCTTCGGCGCATATGACCGGAAGATGTCGCGAATGCAAATCCATCTATGCACGGATGCAATGTCATGCCCCTTCGGATCCGGCCCCGCCTCCCCTATCTTCCTCCTCAGACGGAGGCGCCGACCTCCGCCCCCATCACCCCGCACCGGGGAAGCCCCCATCGCCCCGCACCGGGGCCGCCCGAGGAGACCCGCCATGACCGCCCGCACCCTGCATCACGTCACCGCCATCTCCGGCGCCGCCCGCCGCAACCTCGCCTTCTACACCGAGGTTCTGGGCCTGCGCCTGGTGAAGAAGACCGTCAACTTCGACGATCCCGGCGCCTATCACCTCTATTTCGGCGACGAGGCCGGCTCCCCCGGCTCGATCATCACCTTCTTCCCGTGGGAGCACGCCGCGCCCGGCCGCCTCGGCATCGGCGAGACGCAGGAGACGGTGTTCCGCATCCCCGCCGCCTCGCTCGGCTTCTGGACCCAGCGCCTGCTGGAGAAGGGCGTCACCCACGGCACGCCGGAGACCCGCTTCGGCGAGACCGTGCTGCCGTTCCGCGATCCCGACGGAATGCGGCTGGCGCTGGTGGCGCTGAAGGGCGCCGAGGCCGAGACGGGGCGCGAGGCCGAGGGCATCCCGGCCGAGCATGCCATCCGCGGCATGCAGGGCGTGAGCCTGCTGCTGGCGAAAACCGCGCCGACCGCGGCGATCCTGACCGGGGTCTTCGGCTTCGCCCAGGGCGCGACGGAAGGCACGACCACCCGCTTCACCGCCCCTGACGGGGGCCTGGGCGACGTGATCGACATCCGCGAGGCGGGCGAGTTCCTGCCCGCGCGCCCCGGCCGCGGCTCGGTCCACCACATCGCCTTCCGGGCGGCCGACGACGCCGATCAGGCGCGGATGGTGGGCCTGCTGGCGAAGAACCACGGCCTGCGCACGACCGAGCAGAAGGACCGCAACTACTTCCGGTCCGTCTACTTCCGCGAGCCCGGCGGCGTGCTGTTCGAGATCGCGACCGACGCCCCCGGCTTCGCCGTGGACGAGCCGGCGGCCGAGCTCGGCCAGGCCCTGAAGCTGCCGGCGCAGTACGAAGCGCATCGCGCCGAGATCGAGGCCGCGCTGCCCGCGCTGGCCTGACCCCCTGCGCCTCGCCCTTTTTGGAGGGGCGAGGCGTCCTCCCGCCGTTCCGACCTGAGGAGACGCCCCATGACCCGACCGATCTCCGCCACCGTCCCGGCGGTCCCCGAGTTCATCCACGCCTTCGTCCCCGGCGCCGACCCCGCCGCGCCGCCGCTGCTGCTGCTGCACGGAACGGGGGGCGATGAGCGGGACCTGCTGGATCTCGGCCCCGCGGTCTCGCCCGGCTCGGCGCTGCTCTCACCTCGCGGCAAGGTGTCGGAGCGCGGCGCGCCCCGGTTCTTCCGCCGCCATGCAGAGGGTCTTTTGGATGAGGACGATCTGCGCGCCCGGACCGAAGAGCTCGCCGACTGGATCGTCGCGCAGACCGAAGCGCATGGCCTCGTCGCCCCCATCGCGGTCGGATTTTCGAATGGCGCCAACATCGCCGCCTCCCTGCTGCTGCTGCGGCCCGGGGTTCTGTCGGGCGCGGTCCTGATGCGGGCGATGGCCCCCTATGCGAAGGCTCCGGCCTCGCCCCCGGGCGTGCGCCGGGCGCTGATCCTATCGGGCCTCGCCGATCCCATCGCGCCGGCCGAGACCGCGCTGCGGCTGGAAACCATGCTCCGCGACGCGGGCGCGGAGGTGACCCGGCGCACGGTTCCCGCCGGGCACGGCCTGACCCAGGCCGATCTGGTCGCCGCCCGCGACTGGATCGCCGCCGTCGGCAGGGGCTGACGCCGCGCTGCCGACGGCGGCCCCCTGCCAGGGCGCGGCCCCTCTCGCACGGCCGTTCGCAAGAGGCCTTGCGTCCACCTGCCGGGATGCCATTGCGTCATGCGGTTTGACATGCGCCCCCCAACGGCCACCCTTAGGGCGCACCGCACATGCGCGACGTCCCGGGCGCTCCGCTTTCTCGCCTCCGGCCCGTCGTGACTCGATGAAAGCGCAGGGGATGGCGTCCGCGCCAAGCCCCCGCCGTCAGGAGGAGCCGCCGCATGAGCCGACCCAGGTCGCCTTTCGCCCCCGCATTCGCCAGATCCGTTTTCGCCCGGCCCGTTTTCGCCCGGCCCGTTTTCGCAAAGCCCAAGCTCGGCGCCGCCGCGCTCGCCGGCCTTCTGGCCACGACGCTGGCGCTCCCCGCCCTCGCCGCCGACCTCTCGGTCGTCTCCGGCCCGGTCGGACGCGACAACGAGGTCCTGCGCGAAAACCTCGACAGGTTCGAGGAGATGACCGGCCACAAGGTCGAGATCGTCGAGATGCCGTCGTCGACCACCGACCAGTTCGCCCAATACCGGCTGTGGCTCTCGGCGCGCAATTCGGACGTCGACGTCTACCGCACCGACATCGTCTGGGCGCCGCAGCTCTCCGACCATTTCGTCGACCTGAAGGATGCCGCCGGCGACGCGGTCGACGACCATTTCGAGTCGATCATCGAAAGCCAGACCGTCGACGGCCGCCTGATCGCCATGCCGATGTTCACCGACGCCCCCGCACTCTACTACCGCAAGGATCTGCTGGAGAAATACGGGCTCGCCGTGCCCGAGACCTGGACGGAGATGGCAGACGCCGCCCGCACCATCCAGACGGGTGAGCGCGAGGCCGGCATCGACGACTTCCACGGCTACGTCTTCCAGGGCGCCGCCTATGAAGGGCTGACCTGCGACGCGCTGGAATGGGTGAAATCCTGGGGCGGCGGCCAGATCGTCAGCCCCGACGGCGAGATCACCATCGACAACGCGAAGGCCGCCGAGGCGCTGGACACGGTCGCCTCCTGGATCGGCGACATCTCCCCCGAAGGCGTGCTCGCCTACAAGGAGGAGGAGAGCCGCGGCGTCTGGCAGACCGGCAAGGCCGCCTTCATGCGCAACTGGCCCTACGCCTGGGCGCTGGGCGAGGCCGAGGATTCCGCCGTGCAGGGCAAGTTCGCCATCGCCCCCCTGCCCTCGGGCGGCGAAGGCTCCGCCGCGACGCTGGGCGGCTGGAACCTCGCGGTGTCGAAGTATTCCGAGAACGTCGAGGCCGCGACCGAGCTGGTCCTGTTCCTCACCGGTCCGGAGGCGCAGAAGACCCGCGCCATCGAGCTGACCCGCCTGCCGACGCTCGAGGCGCTCTATGACGACGCCGACATCGCCGAGGCGCAGCCTTCCATTCCCCAGTGGAAGGAGATCTTTCTCAACACCGTGCCCCGGCCCTCGGCCCCCACCACGACGAATTACAACGAGGTGTCGAAGGAGTTCTGGGATGCGGTCCACGCCACCCTCTCGGGCGAGCGCCCCGCGGCGGCGAGCCTCAAGCGGCTCGACGCGCGGCTGACCCGGCTGAAGGGCTCGGGCTGGTAAGCGCCGCGATGCCCCCGATCCCGGCCCCGATCCTGCGCGGCGCGCGCCTTCGCGCGCCGCGTAACGCGAGGGGGGGCGCATGATCGGCCCCGCCTCCCGCCCCCGGATCTCCCGCCCGCGGACCAACCTGCGGACCCAGCGCCTGCGCTCGGCCCTGTTGTTTCTTCTGCCGATGCTGGCGGTGCTGGCCTTCGTCGCCGGCTGGCCTCTGGCCCGCACCATCTGGTTCAGCCTCACCGACGCCTCGCTGGGCGATCTTGCGGGCGCGCAGTGGATCGGGCTGAACAACTACCTCGAATGGTTCGACTACGGCGACGGGGACGGCGAGTGGTTCGGCCTGCTCGCCGATCCGGGCTGGTGGAACGCGGTGTGGAACACCCTGCGCTTCGCGCTGGTGACGGTCAGCGTCGAAACCGTGCTCGGCATGACCATCGCGCTCGCGCTCAACGCCGAATTCCCCGGCCGCGGCTATGTCCGCGCCGCGGTGCTGATCCCCTGGGCGATCCCCACCATCGTCTCGGCCAAGATGTGGGCGTGGATGCTCAACGACCAGTTCGGCATGATCAACGATCTCGGCATGCGGCTGGGGATCCTGTCCGAGCCGGTGGCCTGGATCGCATCGGGCGACACCGCGCTGATCGCGGTGATGATCGTCGACATCTGGAAGACAACCCCCTTCATGGCGCTCCTGATCCTCGCCGGCCTGCAGATGATCCCCCGCGACATCTACGAGGCCGCGCGCATCGACGGCGTCCACCCGGTGCGGGTGTTCTGGAAGATCACCCTGCCGCTCGTCGCCCCCGCCCTGATCGTGGCGACCATCTTCCGCGGGCTCGACGCGCTGCGCGTCTTCGACATCGTCTACGTGCTGACGCCCAACAACCAGCAGACCACCACCATGTCGGTCTTCGCCCAGCAGAACCTGTTCCAGTTCGACAAGTTCGCCTATGGCTCCGCCGCTTCGACCCTGCTGTTCCTGGTCATCGCCTTCATCACCATCGGCTACATCAAGGCCGCCCGGCTCGACCTCGCCGGCGACGGGGCGGGAGGGTCGCGATGACCCGGATCCTCAAGCGCGTCGGCTTCTGGGCGCTGCTGGCCTGCATCATCCTCTTTTCGGTGTTCCCGTTCTACTACGCGATCCTCACCAGCCTCGAGACCGGGTCGGGCATTTTCACCGTGTCCTACTGGCCCGACAAACTGGATTTCGGGAATTACGCCTCGGTGATGACCCAAGGCGAGTTCCCGCGGAATTTCCTGAATTCCGTGGGCGTGGCGGTGGCGGTGGTCGCCCTGTCGCTCTGCCTTGCGGTCACCGCCGCCTATGCGCTGTCCCGCGTGCCGTTCCGCGGGCGGGGGCTCCTGCTGCTCACGGTCCTCTCGGTCTCGATGTTCCCGCAGATCGCGGTGCTGGCGGGACTTTTCGAGATGGTCCGCGCCTTCGAGCTCTACAACAGCCTCGGCTCGCTGATCCTGAGCTACATGATCTTCACCCTGCCCTTCACCGTCTGGGTGCTGACCACCTTCATGCGCGACATGCCGGTGGAGCTGGAGGAGGCCGCCATCGTCGACGGCGCGACGCCCCTGCAGATCGTGACCCGGGTGTTCCTGCCCCTGCTCTGGCCGGCGCTGGTCACCACGGGGCTGCTGGCCTTCATCCAGGCCTGGAACGAGTTCCTCTTCGCGCTCACCTTCGTCGCCTCCAACGACACCCGCACCGTGCCGGTGGCGATCGCGATGATCTCCGGCTCTTCGGGCAAGGAGGTGCCGTGGGGCGAGATCATGGCGGCGTCGGTCATCGTCACCCTGCCGCTGATCGCCATGGTCCTGGTCTTCCAGCGCCGCATCGTGGCCGGCCTGACCGCCGGCGGAGTCAAAGGATGAGCCTTATCGAAAATCCCGACTGGTGGCGTGGCGCGGTGATCTACGAGGTCTATCTGCGCTCGTTTCAGGACTCGGACGGCAACGGCATCGGCGACCTTCAAGGCCTGCGCCGCCGTCTGCCCCATATCGCGGCGCTCGGCGCCGACGCGGTGTGGATCACGCCGTTCTTCCGCTCGCCGATGAAGGATTTCGGCTACGATGTCTCGGGCTATGGCGACGTCGACCCGATGTTCGGCACGCTGACGGATTTCGACGCGGTGGTGGAGACCGCCCACGCCCTCGGCCTGCGCATCGTCATCGACCTCGTGCTGTCGCACACCTCCGACGCGCATCCCTGGTTCGTGGAAAGCCGCGCCACGCGCGACGGCGCCCGGGCCGAGTGGTATGTCTGGGCCGACGCCAAGCCCGACGGGACCGCGCCCAACAACTGGCTGTCGATCTTCGGCGGGCCGGCCTGGGAATGGGACACCTCGCGGCTGCAATACTACATGCACAACTTCCTCGCCGCCCAGCCCGACCTGAATTTTCACAACCCCGCGGTGCAGGACGCGATGCTGTCGGTGGCCGAGCGGTGGCTCGAGCGCGGGGTGGACGGGTTCCGCCTCGATACCGTGAACTTCTATTTTCACGACGCGGCCCTGACCGACAATCCGCCCCTGCCCCACGAACAGCGCAACGCCAACATCGCCCCCTCCGAAAACCCCTACAACTTCCAGGACCATCTCCACGACAAGACCCAGCCCGAAAACCTCGCCTTCCTCCGCCGCCTCCGCGCGCTCTGCGACCGTTTCGGCGACCGCGCGCTGCTTGGCGAAGTGGGCGAGAGCCAGCGGGGGCGCGAGGTCATGGCCGACTACACCGAAGGCGGCGACAAGCTGCACATGTGCTACGATTTCGACTTCCTCGCCCCGGATCCGCCGACCCCGGCGCGGGTGCGCGAGGTGATCGCGGGGGTGGAGGCGGTCTCCGCCCATTCCTGGCCGTGCTGGGCGTTTTCAAACCATGACACCGTGCGCCATGCCACCCGCTGGGGGGCGGAGGCGACGGACCGCGCGACGCTGCTGGCCGCCCTGCTGCTGTCGCTGCGCGGCTCGGTCTGCCTCTATCAGGGGGAGGAGCTGGCTTTGCCCGAGGCCCATGTCGCCCTCGCGGATATCCGCGACCCCTACGGCCTGCGCCTCTGGCCGAAATTCCGCGGCCGCGACGGGGCCCGCACCCCGATGCCCTGGGCCGAAGCCGCCCCCAACGCCGGTTTTTCGGAGGCCGCCCCCTGGCTGCCGGCCCCTGACGCGCACCGCCCGCTCGCGGTCGACCGGCAGGAGGCCGACCCGGCCTCCCCCCTCCACGCCTATCGCCGCCTCCTCGCCTTCCGCCGCGCCCATCCCGCGCTGATCCATGGCGCGCTGGAGATGGAAGAGGCCGGCCCCGGCCTCGTCGTCTTCGCGCGGCGCGACGGCGCCGACACCGTCTATTGCGCCTTCAACCTCACCGACGCGCCCCAGGCCGCCCCCGCCCCCTGGCCCGCCGAGACGCTGGAGGTCCCCGGCCCGACCCCGCTCTTCGCCGGCGAGATCATCGACGGCTCCCTGCGGCTCGGCCCGCAGGACGCCTGGTTCGGCGCGCCCCCCGCCCCTTCCGGAGATCCCGCATGACCCGCCTGACCCTCGAGCGCCTGTGCAAATCCTACGGAACCGTGGAGGCGCTGCGCGACATCGACCTCGCCATCGAGGACGGCGAGTTCGTGGTCTTCGTCGGCCCCTCGGGCTGCGGGAAATCCACGCTGCTGCGCGTGATCGCGGGGCTGGAGGAGATCACGTCGGGCGCGCTCAATTTCGACGGAGAGAAGGTCAACGCCCTCACCCCCGCCCAGCGCGGCATCGCGATGGTGTTCCAGTCCTACGCGCTCTACCCCCATATGACGGTCTACGAGAACATGGCCTTCGGCCTGCGCCTGGCCAAAACCGCGAAGCAGACGGTGCGCGAGAAGGTTGAGACGGCGGCCGAAATGCTCCAGCTCACCCCCCTCCTGAAGCGTCTCCCCCGCCAGCTTTCCGGCGGCCAGCGCCAGCGCGTCGCCATCGGCCGCGCCATCGTGCGCGATCCGAAGGTGTTCCTGTTCGACGAGCCGCTGTCGAACCTCGACGCCGCGTTGCGCGTCCAGACCCGGATCGAGATCGCGGCGCTGAACGAGCGGATGGCCGACACCACGATGATCTACGTCACCCATGATCAGGTCGAGGCGATGACGCTGGCCGACCGCATCGTGGTGCTGCGCGACGGGCGGGTGGAGCAGGTGGGCGCCCCGATGGAGCTTTACGACCGCCCCGCCAACACCTTCGTCGCCCAGTTCATCGGCTCGCCCGCCATGAACCTGATGCCGGCCGAGGCCGGGCCCGACGGCCTCGCCGCCCCCGGCTGCGCCCCGGTTCCCCTGACCGCCCCGACGGGCCGGAAAGTCGCCCTCGGCGTCCGCCCCGAGGCGCTGCGCCTCGCCGAAGACCACGAGCCCGCCTTCTACGAGGGCCGCGCCACGCTGGTCGAAAAGCTGGGCGAAACCCAGCTGGTCTATTTCGAGCCCGCCGGCCCCGAGAGCACCCTGATCGCCAAGCTCCCCGGCGCCCTGCCCGCCAAGCGGGGCGAGACCTTTCGCATCGCCGCCGACATCGCCGACCTGCGCCTCTTCGGCCCGGACGGCAAGGCGATGGCGGCCGAACCTCTGCCCCAGCCCGCCTGAGCCCGGGTCGCCCTTCGGCCGGGAAAATCCTGCGGCGCAAAACGCCTGCCGCAGTGCAGCGACGTTGACCGGATGAAGAACTTGGAGTTAGCTTCAACTTAACAGCCAACCCCAAATTCGGGACCGCGCCCCTGTCCTCCGCTCCCCGCCCCCGCCGCGCCGCCCCGTGCGCCGCCCCGTCCGCCGCCCCGCGCGGCGCGGCCGGCGCGTGAGCCCGAAGGTGGTCCCCGCCGCCGCGGCGACGCTCGCGGCGTCGTTCTGGATCGCGGTCGGGCTGGTCTGCGCGGCGAACGTCCTGCTGCCGCTCCAGGACGCCTTCACCAAAAGCTACGTGCAGGCGCTTCCCGTCTGGCAGGTGCTGCTGGTCCGCTCGCTGACCGTGCTGACCCTGGCCCTGCTCATCGGCCGGCGCCCGGTGCTGCGGCGCATCCGCAAGGTGCGGAAGCTGCGCTTCATCGTGCTGCGCGCGCTGATGAACCTCGCCGCCTGGGGCGCCTTCTACCTCGCGCTGCGCGAGATCCCGCTGGCCCAGGCCATCACGCTCTATTTCTTCTCGCCGATCCTGGTGGCGCTGCTGTCCGGGCCCCTGTTGGGCGAGCGGGTCTCGCCCGGCCAATGGGCCGCCATCGCCGCGGGTTTCGGCGGCGTGGCGCTGGCGTCGGGCGCGACGAGCTTCGACGTCTCGGCCGCGTCCGGCATCGCGCTGATCGCCGCCTCGCTCTGGGCCGGCACCATGCTGATGCTGCGCGCGCTCTCGGGCGAGGAAGGGGCGCTGGCGCAGGTCGTCCTCGCCAACGCCGTCTTCGCGCTCGCGACCGGAGCCTTTGCGCTGATCTGGGGCTGGCAGGCCGACCTCGTCCAGACGCTCGGCATCGCCGCCGCCGGGCTGCTCGGCGGCGCGGGCCAGTTCGCGATCTACGAGGCGGCGCGGCGCATCCCCGCCTCCACCCTCGCCGCGCTGGAATACGGGGCGCTGGTCAGCGGCTTCGGCCTCGGCTGGCTGATCTTCGACGAGATCCCGACCGCCGCGGTGTGGTGGGGGGCGGGCCTGGTGCTCGTCTCCGGCGTCGCGGTGGTGGGGCTGGAGCGACGGCGCGCCCGCGCCGCCCCCGATCCACTCATTCGCGGCCCGCTCGCCCCCGCCGTGGCGCGCGCCGCCGAAACCTCCCCAACCCCGAAGCCAGGAGCTCCCGAATGACCGACGCCATCCACGACCAGGTCGCCAGATACATCTCGCAGACCCGCTATCCCTTCCCCGGCCAGCAGGACTGGCCCGCGGGCTACGTCACCATCTGCAACGCCGGCGCGCCGACCCGCGCCATCGAGGGACCCGAGGGGCCGTATCACCCCGACATCATCATCGTGTCGCCCACCGACGCGGTGCGCGAGATCGGCGAGGTCGAGATGAATGTCGACCCCGCCCGCCTGCCCTGGCTGAAGATCTGCTCCGAGACCTCGGACGACAGCACCCCCACCAAGGTCCGCCACTTCTTCCTCTATGTCCCCGCGGGGATGGAGGCCGACGCCCAGGCGATGCTGGAAGGCGCGGGCATCAGCTATGCCGGCGTGCGCGGCTTCACGGTGGAAGGCGACGCGATCCGGGTGACGCCCTTCGTGACCAAGGGCGACGACTACGACCACCAGATCACCGAGCCCGGCACGGTCTGACCTCAGGGCCGGGGAGAGCGACCCCCCCGGCCCGCGCAACCCGCCCCCGTGAATGGCCGACACCGTGATGCATGACATGATCGTCGTGGGGGGGGGGCGA
>NZ_JBSRTQ010000070.1:22608-39479 GCF_055129145.1 Albimonas sp.
GCGGCCATGCCGGCATGGCCGCCGCCCCTCTGGCTTCTGCGCGCCCGCCAGCCCCCTACCCGGCGCCCACGCCCGAGGGGACGTGGCGGAGACGTGGCGCAGGCGCGGCATGCGGGCTCGCTCGTCGTCGCCGACAGGGACTGGACGGGGCCTCGCGGGTCTGGCCGGAGGGCTGAGCCCCCCGGCCGGTTCCCCGGATCAGGCGGGTTCGAGCAGCGCCCAGGGGTCGGGCATCACCGGCATCGGCACCTCGATGAGGGTCGGGCCCGGACGCTCGATGGCCCAACGCAGCGCCGCCTCCAGCGCCTCGGGCCCTTCGGCCCGGCGCGCCTCGGCGCCGAAGCTCTCGGCATAGGCCACGAAATCGGGGTTGCGCAGCTCCGTCGAGATCAGCTTGCCGCCATGCAGGTTGGCCTGCATCCGGCGCACATTGCCATAGGCCCCGTCGGCGAAGACCACGCCGACCGCGTTGATCCCGAACTGCACCGCCGTCGCCAGCTCGTTGCCGGTGAACAGGAACCCCCCGTCGCCGCAGAGGCCGACGACCGGCGTGTCCGGCAGCGCCACCTTGACGCCGAGCGTGGTGGCGTAGCCGAAGCCCAGCGTGCCCTGGTAGCCGGGCGTGATCAGCCGTCGCGGCAGGTCGACGGGCAGCGCGCCGGTCGCGGCGTAGCCGATCTGGGTGTAGTCGCAGACCACCGCCGCGTCCTCGGGCAGCGCCGCGCGGATGGCGCGGAGGTAAGCCATCTGGGGAGCGAGCGCCGCCTCGAACGCCTCGGTCTTCGCGGCCTTCAGCGCGGCGACCGCCTCGCGGCGCGCCTCGATGCGGGCGGCGTCGGGGGCGGGCTCGGCCGCCACCGCCTGGACGAGGGCGGTCAGCGCGGCGCCGGCCTCGGCCTCGATCGCCAGCGTCGGCGCCTCGCCGCGGGCGAACTGGGCGGGGTCGTGGTCGATGCGGATGATGCGGCGGTCCTCCACCCCCCAGCGGCGCCGCATCGAATGCAGGCGGGTGCCGACCGCCAGGATCACGTCGGCCTCGGCCCAGAGCTTGCGCCCCTCCCACATCCCCACGCCCCAGGGATCGTCGGAGCGCATCACGCCGCGCCCCTGCAGGTGGCAGGCCACCGGCGCGCCGAGCCGGCGCGACAGCGTCATAAGCTGCTCCCGGCTGTCGAGCGCCCCCGACCCGATCCAGATCAGCGGCGCCTTCGCCCCGGCCAGCAGGGCCGCGGCCCTGGCGATCAGCTCGGGCTCCCCGGCGGAGGGGAGGGGCGCCTCGGCCGCCCGGATCTCCATGCCCTCGGAGGCGCGGTTCTTCAGCACGTCGGCCGGAAGTTCCACCCCCGCCGGGGCCTTGCCCGCGGCCAGCGCCTCGAAGGCGCCGTCCATCACGCCGGCCACCGCGTCGGGGGACATCGCGGCCCCGCTCCACCGGGTGAGGCCCGCGAGGATCGCGCCTTGATCGGGCAGCTCATGCAGTTCGCCGCCGCCCTTGCCGATGGCGCCGGTGGCGATCTGGCCGATCACCGCCAGCACCGGCGCGTGGGTGGCGTAGGCGGTCGAGAGCGCCGCGCCGGTATTGAGAAATCCCGGCCCCGGCACCACCGCATAGGCGCCGACCTTGCCGGTCGCCATCGCATAGCCCAGCGCCATGTAGGCCACGCCCTGCTCATGCCGGGCATGGATGATCCTGAGCCGGTCCTGCGCGCCATGCAGCGCATTGAACAGATGGTCGAGCTGCACGCCCGGCAGCGCGAAGAGGGTGTCCACCCCGTTGGCGATCAGCGCCTCGACGGCGATCTCGCCTCCGGTCGGCGGATTGGCCCCCGCCGGCGTTTCGGCGGACGTTTCGGGAGCGGTCTTGGGGTCGGCGGTCATCGGCGGTGTCTTTCCTGGGGATCACGAGATCGGAGTCGGCGGCGCGGTCAGACGCGCGGAGAAGCCGGGCGGGCCGAAGCCCGGCGGCGGTATGTTTCACAGACAGTCATGAGGACGAACCGCCCCGGCGACCATGCGCCCGATGGTCAACGCGCCGACCCTCGACGCGGGCCCGCGCGTGGCGGTCGGCGGCGAATTTCGACGCGGCGCGGAGAGGCGAGCCCCGAGGCCGAAAACCGCCGAATCGAACACCCGGAACAATTCCCTTGCCGGAACCAACGGGCGCGCCCAATGTCCGGCCAACAGGCTTCCGATCAAACGGATAGCCGATTCTCATCACAAAACTGTCGAAACTCATATGGATGTCGCCCGCATGAAAGCGCGCCTGGCCCTTGCCGCAATTTTCGTCCTCGCGACCCAGTCGGCGGAGGCCCTCACCATCGCGTTCGAGGCGCCCGCCTCGCCGCTCCCCTATGCGGAAAGCGGCTACGCGTTCACCCAGACCGTGGGCGCGCAAGCCAAGATTCTCACCTTGTCCGGCGGCTCCGGCGCAATGTCGCTGGGCGTCGACCCCTACCCGAACGCCGGGGATACGGTGGTGGTGTTCAAAACCGGGGGCGGAACCTTCGCCTTCACCGCTTTCGACCTTTTCGGGCCGGACTCCGCCGACAGCTACGACGTCCTGAACGTGTTCGGCTATCTGCATGGCGAGGTGACCCAAGCGCTGCTCGGCGTCGCGCCGTCGGGCGCGGGCGGATACGCCTTTGAAACCGGATTCTCGGCGGCGGTGGACCAGATCAGCTTCGTCCTCGCATCGGTGCAGATCGAGGCGACCTGGATCGACAATCTGGTGTTCGAGGATGCGCCGGCGCCGTCCGCCGTGCCGCTTCCGGCGGGTCTGCCGCTGCTCTTCGCCGGCCTCGCCGGCCTGACGGCGGTGCGTCGGTTCGGCCATCGGGCCTGACGCGGCCCCCGCCTTCGGGCAGGCGCCGAAAGGCGCCTGCCCCACAGCGATCACGACCGGTAGTCGGGCTGTTCGCGGTCGAGCTTGCGACGCAGCGCCTGCCAGGGCAGCCAGCCCTTGGCGCTCCCGCCCGAGAACTGCTTCGCCGTGCGCGCCACCACCTCTTCGGGGGGCATGGTCAGGGCGACGCCGGCGGCCTGGGCGGTCAGTTGCAGGCGGCAGGACTGCTCGAGATAATACATGTAGTAGAACGCCTCGGCCACCGTGCGGCCTACGGTCAGAAGACCATGGTTGCGCAGGATCAGCCCGATGTTGTCGCCCAGGTCGCGCACCAGTCGCTCCCGCTCCGACAGGTTGTCGTCGGCCGCGATCCCCTCGTAGTCATGCACGCCGACCCGGCCGTGGAACTGGATGGAGATCTGGTTGAGCGGCAGGATCCCGCCGTCCTGCGCCGCCACCGCCATGCCCGCCTGGGTATGGGTGTGCATCACGCAGGCCGCGTCCTCCCGCTCGCGGTGCACGGCGGAATGGATCACGAAGCCGGCGGGGTTCACCGGCCAGGAGGTTTCCTGCGCGGGCTCGCCCTCGGCGTCGACCAGCACCAGCGACGACGCGGTGATCTCGTCGAAGAGCAGACCGTAGGGATTGACCAGAAAGCGGTGCCCCTCGCCCGGCACGCGGACCGAGAGATGGGTGTAGACCAGATCCGCCATGCCGAAATGCGCGATCAGGCGGTAGGCGGCGGCGAGGTCCTCGCGCAGCTCCTGTTCGGTGTCGACATGGTCGGGGGCGGGTTTGGCCGGCATGGCGAAGGGGGCGTTCATGCGAGGTCTCCGGCAAGAGGGGGGCCGGCGCCAGGGTCGCCGGAGAGCGGGTCGTCCCGCTCGGTTCGGTAGCGGTTTTCAGGCGCCGATGGGTCAGGATGCCCCACCGCGATGCCGCAGACCAGCCGTTGCATGGCCGGCGCGCCCAGATGCCGGGCCACCGCCTCGCCATGCATCGCCCAGTCGGCTTGCGGGCAGGCGGCGAGGCCCGCCTCCTCCAGCAGCAGCAGGACGGTCTGAAGGTAGATGCCCAGATCGAGCCATTGCCACGGGTTGGCGCGGCGGTCGACCAGCAGGAACACGCCGAGCGGCGCGCCGAAGAACCGGAAGTTCTCCTCGTTCCACGCGGCCCGCGCGGCGGCGTCGGCCCGGTCGATGCCCAGCGCCGCGTAGAGCAGCTCTCCGTTGCGGATTTTTCGCGTGAGGCCCTCCGGCGGCGGGCCGCCTTCGGGCTGGAAGGGCGGGTCGAGCGGCTCGCCCTCGGGCCGCGTGGCGCGTTGCCCGGCGACCATCTCCAGCAGCGTATCGAGCGGCGCCCCCGTCACCACCCGCGCCGACCACGGCTGCATGTTGGAGCCCGAAGGCGCCCGCGCCGCCCGGCGCAGCACGGACTCCACCGCGCCGCGGTCCACGGCGCGCCCCTCGAACGCCCGGACCGAGCGGCGGCGCGCTACGGCAGCGGAGACGCTCATCGCCCCCGCCGCCTTCATCCCGGCACGGTCCATTCGCGACCGCGCGGGGTTTCGACATATTCCGGCCAGCGATAGCCGATCGGGGCCTCGAAATCGGCCGGCAGCAAGGGGGCCACCCATTTGGTCCCGCCGACGCCGCCGCCGGTCCGTTCCTCGAATTCCGCCCGCGCGCGGGCCAGCGCGTCTTCGTCGGTCAGCAGGTCGAGCACCGTGGTCGCGATCACCTGGGCGGCCTTCGACCACATCGGGTCGATGCAGGCCGGGACCCCGCCCATCGCGTGGCGCACCCAGTCCGGATAGCGGTAGTTCGCCGCCGGCGGCTGCAGCGTGGGTTTCCCGACATAAAGCCGCACGGTCGGCGCGTGCCACGTATAGTCCACGTAATCGTCGGCCGCGTAGTTGAGCTGCCAGGACGGCAGCTGCTCGCGAAAACTCTTCTCGGCCTCCCAGGGCGGCGTGAGGCTTTGCAATCCATCGACGAAGGGCTCGTCCATCGGCTCCAGATCCAGCGATTTTTGCATCGCACGGGCGAAAGCCTTCGCCTCCTCCCCCCATTGCGGCGCGCCGAGTTTTTCGAAATTCTTGAAGGTGATCTCGGCCATCGCCTTGTTGGGCAGGCCGGCGCGGGTCCGCGTGATCCACGCCGCCTCGACCTTGCAATGGGTCATGCCGGCGATCTGCTCGGCGTTGCGGTCGAGCACCGAGAACGCCGCCGCGCACATGCCGATATTGGGGGCGCGCAAGGTATACTGGATCTGGCCGATGGCCGGCGCGACGTTGTCGGCCGTCGCCTGACCGGCGATGGGGATGAACTCGTTCATCGACCACGACCCGGTATGGGGCAGCATCGTCTCCTTCATCATCTTGGAATTCATGTACATCATGCACACGGCGTCGAGCGCGCCCGGCGCCCGCGCCGCGGCATGGCCATGGGTGACCCCGCCGGCGTTGAGCTCGGACTGCCAGGTTTCCGAATGCTCGCAGGTGAAGGTGTAGATGCGCGACCAGAGGGGGGCGGACGTCGTCTCCCAGAAGCAGCCGTTGGTCAGCGCCGGGAAGGAATGCGGGTGAAAGCTGATCGCCGCGTCCAGCCCGTCATAGAAGCCATGCGCCGCGTGGACGGGTTTCGAGCCGCACATCTTTTCCGCGGGCTCGCCGAAGAACACCAACGTGCCGGTCACGCCCTTGGCTTCCATCGCCCGTTTGGCGGCGAGGAAGCCCGCGAAGGACCCGATGCCCAGCGCCGAATGCGGGTCGGTATGGCCCGCGGCGTGCTTTGAAACCCCCTCGCGCGGCTTTTTGTAGGGCACCGCCTCCTGGCTCTGCCCCGGCACCGCATCGTATTCGGCGTAGCCGGCGATGCGCGGCCCGGGGCCGTTCGACCAGGTGGCGCGGAATGCGGTCGGCATGCCGGCCGTGCCGCGCTCCACCTCGAACCCCTCCGCCTCCAGCCGGTCCATGTACCAGGCCGACGAGCGGTATTCCCGCCAGGACGGCTCGTGCATGTCCCAGATGGTCATGTGATCCTTCGAGAGGGCGGCGTGGTTCGCCTCCAGCCAGGCCAATGCCTCGGCCTGCGCGTCGGTCCAGTCTTCGGTCTCGGCCATGGTCACACCTCGTCGCGGATCAGCGGCGAGGTCGAGCAGTGCAGGCCGCCGCCGCCCGAGATCACCTTGTCATAGGGCAGATGCAGGATCTCGACCCCGGCCCGGGTCAGCTCGCGCTCGGTCCGCGCCGACACCCCGTCGGGCATGATCACCCGCCCCGGCCCGATGGCGAGGCTGTTGATGATCGAGCTGTCATCCTCCGGGCAGACCTCGATCAGCTTGATCCCCATCTCGCCGAGCTGCTGGATGAACCACCAGGGCAGCAGCGCGGAGTTGCAGAGCGCCAGATCCGGCGCGAGCATCACCATCACCCCGTCGATATGCAGCCGGTAGCCGGTGAGCCCGACGCGGATCAGCTCCACCCCCTGGGAGCGGAGCACTTCCTCAACCTGCCGCGCGCCCTCGTCGTTGACCCGCGAGGAAATCCCCACCGCGGCAGTGGTGGGGTTGAGCCAGCAGAACGAGCCGCCCTCCATCACGCCCGTCCCCGAGACGGTGCGCAGGATCGGGCAGCCGATGCCGGCGAGCGTGCGGGTGACGGGCAGTTCCTCCCCGCGCCGGATCTTCGGCCCGAGGCGCGTGACGATGGCGCCGCCGCCGATGCCGATGACGGAATCGCGGGTGTAGCAGGTCTTCATCCGGCCCGTCGCGGCGCGGTCGACCATCACCACCTCGACGCCCTCGGCGCGCAGCAGCGCCACATAGGCGTCGTGCTGCGCCTGCATTCCGGGCAGGTCGGGGGGCGTGTCGCCGCGCCAGTACCAGCCGGTCTGCTCGTCGCCGAAGGCGTTGTTGTCCAGACGCATCGCGGGGTCGACCTGCGCCAGCTCCTGCCCCGGCCGGTGCATCAGGACCACGCGGAGCCGGCCCACATCGTTGCGGCAGCCCCAGTTGCGGCCCCACCAGCGCTCCAGCTGGTCAGGCGCTTCGAAGGCGGGCTCAGGCTCGGACGGGAAGCGCTTGATGAGCTGGTTGTAGCGCCACTCGTTCTCCGTGATCGCGTTCAAGGCGGGCTCCTTCGCTGTGGGGAACGCCGGGATGCGACGACGGAGATGTCGAAGCGGGGCGGGCCGCGCAAAACCTAGCGCGGGGCGGCGCCGCGCCGCAACATGAAATTTGGAGTTGGCTCCAAGTTTGAGCCGGACCCCTGCCCCGCCCGCGATGCGGACCCACAGGCCCGGACCCTCAGTGCCCGGCCGCCGCCTGCGCCGCCGCGGCCGCGTCGTCGCTCAGCAACCCGTGCAGGATCAGCTTGATATGGGGCACGCCGGCGTCGAGCAGATCCTCGATCCCCCCGGTCTCCGCCGCCACGAAGCGCGAGAAATCCCAGGTGGTGATGCCCACGATCAGGTTGGACAGCGCCATGAGGTCGACGTCCTCGCGCAGCACGCCGCGCTGCTGATAGAGGCGCAGCATGCGGATGTAATGCCGCTTGATCAGATTGTTGAGCCGCGCGCCGGTGCGGCTCGCCTTGCCGCCCGGCTCGACATACTGCGCCGACAGGATCACCCGCCAGCTTTCGCGCGAGAGGTGCCGCATCGCCTGCTCGGCCAGCAGCCGCTCGAACCCCAGCACGCCGGCGAAAATGTCCTCGGGCGGATCGCGCAGGTAAGCCCGCCGCTCCGGCAGCGCCGCCTTCACATGGCGCAGCGCCAGCTCCATCAGCAGGTTCGGCTTGGTGGAGAAGTAATTGTAGACCGTCGCCGGCGCCACCGAAGCGCTGTCGGCGATGGTCTCGATCCGCGTCGCCTCATAGCCGTGCTTGGTGAACAGCCTGTCCGCGGCGTCCAGCACCTGCTTCAGCCGGCGCCGCTTGTGTTTTTCCCTCAGGCCTCCCCCCGCCACCGATTCGCCTCCTGCGTGCAGCTGATCCCGGCCGATCCTTAGCAGACCCGTCGCCCGCAGGGTAATTGTATGCCGCTATAAGTTTGGAGTTGACAACACGCAACGCAGGTCCAGACATTATCGCAGCGCAGCATGATCTGCTGCGGCATGAAAGGAGGCTCCCGATGACCCTTCCCGCCCTTCGCCGCCGCGTCGCCTTCGCGACCATGCAAGCGGGGCGCCGGTCTTGCTGAGCCTCATCGACAATCCGCCGCCCTGGCCCAACGGCGCGCGCTGCGCGGTCTGCTTCGCCTACGACTTCGACGCGGAAAGCCTGCTGCACCTCTACTACCCCTCCGCCGACGTGACCCGGCGCATGGGCACGGCCGCGACGCTGCGCTACGGCGCGAAGGTCGCCATCCCGCGCATCGCGAAGATCTGGAAGCACTTCGGCATCCGCCAGACCGTCTTCGTCCCCGGCTGGTGCATCGAGCAATATCCCGAGGCGATGGCGATCCTGATCGAAGGCGGCCACGAGATCGGCCATCACGGCTGGCTGCACGAACGCGTCAACCAGTTCTCCCGCGAGGACGAGGAGAAGGTGATGATCGCCGGCATCCGCGCGATCGAGAAAGCCACCGGCGCCCCGCCCGTAGGCTATCGCTGCCCGTCGGGCGCGTTTTCCGAGCATACGCTCGACCTGATGATCGACCACGGCCTGCGCTACGACGCGTCGCTCGGCGGCCATGACATCCCCTATCTGCTGGAGCGGGCGGACGGGAAGACCGTGGTCTGCCTGCCCCATGACAACTCGCTGGACGACTGGACCCAGTATGTGAATCTCGCGGCGGCGGATTGGCGGATGCCGGTGCAGTCGCCTTCCCGCGCCATGGACGTGTTCCGCGCCGACTTCGACGCCGCCTGGCGCCATGGGGGCCTCTGGACCGCGGTCTGGCACCCGTTCGTCTCGGGCCGCTTGGCGCGCGCCGAGGCGCAGGTCGAACTGATCGAGCACATGATGGCCAAGGGCGACGTCTGGTTCGCCACCTGCGCCGAGATCTCCGCCCATATCGACGGCCTGATCGCGCGCGGCGCGTGGACCCCGATGGTCGAGCGGCTGCCGATGTGGCCCGAGCCCGCCGAACAGATCGTGCGCCCCAGCCGCTGAGGCGGCGCCGGGCGCGCGCGCCGAGAAGACCTCGACCGGAATTCACCGGGACCGGCCCTGAGAGGGCGGCCCGCAACAGGACAGAGGAACGGATCATGCGCACAATCGGAACCAAAGCGGCGCGGGGGGCGGTGATCGCCGCGGCCATCGCCGCAGGCTGGGCGGCCACGGCCCCCTTCGCCTCGGCCCAGGACCTGCCCGCCGCTTACAAGGATGCGGGGGTCATCAAGTCCGGCCTCAACGCCGGCTACCCGCCGCTGGAGATGGTCGACCCGAAGACCAACGAATTCATCGGCTTCGACATCGATCTCGCCGCCGCCATGGCCGAGAAGATGGGCGTGAAGGTCGAATACCTCAACGGCGCCTTCGAGCAGATGACCCCGGCCCTGCAGTCGCACCGCGTCGACTTCATCATGTCGGGCTTCTACGACACCCCCGCCCGGCGCGAGATCTTCGACTTCATCGATTACCTCAAGGCCGGCGCTCAGTTTTACGCGCCGACCGCCGAGACCGACCTGGTCGAGAACACCGACCTCTGCGGCAAGACCATCACCACCTCGCGCGGGACCTCCTACCCCAAGACGGTGGAGAAATGGTCGGAGGCCAATTGCGTCGCCAACGGCAAGGAGCCGGTGGAGGTCATCGTCGACACCGACCGCGCCCAGCAGCTGACCAACCTGCGCACCGGCCGTGCGGTGGCCGCCGTGCAGGGGCTGGAGGCGGTGCCCGCGATCATCGACGCCTATCCGGGCGAGTTCCGCCCGCTCGGCGCGCCGATTTCCTCCGCCCTGATGGGCATCGCCTTCAACAAGGCCGACACCGAGCTGCGCGACGCCTTCCTGGCCGCCCTCAAGGCGGTGATCGAGGACGGGACCTATGACGAGCTGATCGACAAGTGGAAGCTGGGACTGTCGGCCTATACCGACGCGACCGTCAACATGGGTCCGCAGCCTTGAACCCGACCTCCGGCGCGGCCGCGTCCCCCGCCCCGATCCCGGCGCGGCGCGAGGCCGTGCCGGAGATCGACATCTCGAAAATGATCCAGGTGCGGCCCCGTCGCTGGGGCCGCCTCTGCGCCGTCGCGATCATCGTGGCGATCCTCGCCTGGCTGGCGAAGGCCTTCGCGGAAGGGACCATCGCCTGGGACATCACTGGCGACTACATGTTCTGGCCCACGGTCCTGATGGGGGTCTGGGGCACGATCTGGATGTCGGTGGCCTGCATGATCATGGGCATCGTCATCGGCGTGGTCTGCGCGGTGATGCGCGGCTCGCCCAATCCGGTGCTGCGCTGGGTCGCCATCGGCTATCAGTGGTTCTTCCGCGGCACGCCGGTGGTCCTGCAATTGCTGATCTGGTTCAACCTGGCGCTGGTCTTCCCCTATATGGGCATCCCCGGCATCGGCTCGGCCCGCACCGTGGATCTCATCACCCCCATCGTCGCCACGCTGCTGGGGCTGGGGCTGAACCAGGGGGCCTACACCTCCGAAGTGGTGCGCGCGGGGCTGCTTTCGGTCGACCGCGGCCAGTTCGAGGCCGCCCAGGCCGTCGGCATGGGCTACTGGACCTCGCTGCGCCGCATCATCCTGCCCCAGGCGATGCGGGTAGTGATCCCGCCCTTGGGCAACGAGTTCATCGGGCTGGTGAAAATGACTTCGCTCGCCTCGATCATCGGGTTTTCGGACCTGCTCCGCTCGGTCCAGGACGTCTATTATCTGAATGCCCGCGTCATCGAGCTGCTGATGGTCGCCGCCGCCTGGTATCTGCTGGTGGTCACCCTCCTTTCCATCGGGCAGAGCGCGCTGGAACGCCGCTTCGGCCGCGGCTTCGCCTCGGGGGTGCGGACCGAATGAACGTTCCCGCCCATTCCGCCCCCATCGTCTCGGGCCGCAAGGTCGGCAAGCTTTTCGGCGATTTCCGCGCGCTGCGCGACGTCTCCATCGACGTGGCCGAGGGCGAGGTGGTGTGCATCATCGGCCCTTCCGGCTCCGGCAAAACCACCTTCCTGCGCTGCATCAACCAGCTGGAGCGGATCGACAACGGATCGCTCTGGCTCGACGGGGAACTGGTCGGCTTCCGCCTCGACGGCGACCGCCTCCATCCCCTGCCCGACGCCGGGATCGCCCGCCAGCGCCGCAAGACCGGCATGGTCTTCCAGCGTTTCAACCTGTTTCCGCACATGACCGCGCTGCAGAACGTCACCGAAGGCCCGATCCGCGTGCTGGGCGAGCCTCGGCCCGCCGCCACCGCCCGGGCCATGGCGCTGCTTGAGCGGGTGGGGCTCGCCGACAAGGCGGCCTCCTACCCCAAGGATCTTTCGGGCGGCCAGCAGCAGCGCACCGCCATCGCGCGGGCGCTGGCGATGAACCCCAAGGTGATGCTGTTCGACGAACCGACCTCCGCCCTCGACCCCGAACTGGTCGGCGAGGTGCTGACCGTGATGCGCAACCTGGCCGCGGAGGGGATGACGATGATCGTGGTCACCCATGAGCTCGCCTTCGCGCGCGAGGTCGCCGACCGGGTGGTGTTCATGGACCGCGGCACGGTGGTCGAGACCGGCGCCGCCCACGCCATCATGGACCACCCCCAGGAGCCCCGGACCCGCGATTTTCTGAGGTCGGTGACGGAGCGGAGCTAAGCCCGGCCCCTCACATCACCGCCCGACACACAGCCTCCACCTGCGCCGCGGAGGGCTTCGGCCCCTGCCCGGTGGCGTGCATCAGCGTGATGCCGTCGATCAGCCCGGCGCAGGTCTCCACCGGGGCATCCTCGCGCCCCTCCGAGATCAGCTTGAGGAAGAACTCGATCGGACGGCGCGCCGCCGCGGTCAGCAGATCGCCCAAGCCCGCCAGATCCTCGCGCCGCGCCGAGGCCAGGGTCAGCTCGATCCGAGCCAGGAACAGCGGGCGGGAGCCGGCGGCGTAGTCCACCAGCTCGGCCCCCACATAGGCCAGCGCCGCGTCCATGCCCTCGCCCGCCACCCGCTCGGCGAAGCCGCGCTGGAGGTCGTCGCAATCCTCGCCCAGATGCTCGGCCAGCCGCTCCGCCGCCGCCAGGATCAGCGCGGTCTTCTTGGGGAAATAGTAGGTGGTAGACCCCTGCGGCAGCCCCGCCGCCTGGTCGACCGCCCGATGGGTCAGACCCTCCAGCCCCTTCGCGCCGATCAGCGCGATGGCCTCGTCGAGGATCACGGTCTTGCGGTCGGTTCTTGCCATCGCCCAAATCTCTACATATGAAGTGCATAACGCGACACACGCAGCGCCTCACTCAACAGACATGAGAGTTTCATGACAGGTTCCATCACCCGCTTGAACCCCGAGACGATGCCGAATTCGGCCGCCATGGGCTATTCGCAGATCTCCATCGTGACCCCGGGGCGCATGGCCTATGTCTCCGGTCAGGTCGCCTGGCGCCCCGACGGCGCGGCGCCGCCCGAGGGGCTGGCCGATCAGACCCGCATCGCGGCGGCCAACGCCCGCGCCGCGCTCGACGCGCTGGGGGCCACGCCCGAGGATGTGGCGATCCTGCGCTGCTTCATGGTCGGCCTGACGCCCGAGACGCTGGAGGAGGTGTTCCCGCCGATCCTGGAATTCCTCGACGGCGCCCAGCCCTGCATCACCGGCGTCGGCGTCGCCTCGCTCGCCTCCCCTGAGTTGAAGGTCGAGCTGGAGCTGACCGTGCGCCTGCCCGATTGACGCGCCTCAATCCTCCAGCGGCACCACCGGCGGCACGATCTCGGGCAGGCTCACCCGGCCCGAGCGCGTCACCCGATAGCCCCGGATGCCGGCGCACGACACCCCGCCCGAAACCAGCAGCGCGCGGGTCTTCGCCTCCATCCCCAGCGGCACATAAAGCAGAAAATGCTTTGCGGGGCGGCCGTTCTCGGGATCGGTGTAATGGCCCTTGAAGGCCGCGGCCTGCGACAGCGCCTTCCAGCGCGGGACGCTCGCCGCCGCGATCTGGTCCGGCAGCTCGACTTCGGCGAGCTTGCAGGTCCGCCCCTCGGCGTCGACGACCACGATGTCGGGCCAGATCTCGCCGCCCTCGAACGGGACCGATTTGCGCCGGTGCAGGCGCGTGTTGGTCAGGGCGTGCAGGTCGAGGCCCCAATGGGTCTGATCCTCGCCGGGAAACGGGAACCGCTCGGCCAGCACGAAGCGTTGCACCGCGTCATGGGCGGCGTCGTCGATCACCTCGACCACCGGATCGTCCCCGGCCGGCGGCGGGCTGTCGGGGCGGTGATCCTTGCCGTTGCCGATGGTGCGGTGGGGGAGGACATGGACCGTGCCGTCCGCCTCCACCCGCACCCCGCGCAGGGCGTGGTAGGAGACGGCGTTCCCCTCCAGCAGCGCGAGCGCCTCGTCCTCGCGCCCCGCGGGCACGTAGATCAGCAGGTGCCGACAGCCGGTCTCCGTCGCGTCGTCGGCGGCGTCGGAGGCGGCGCGCCAGCGGGCGACGGTCTCCGGCCCGAAATCCATCTCGATCTCGCCGATCTCGCGGGTCCGCCCGTCGCCGTCGACGATCACGATGTCGGGGTAATGCGGCCCCTCCGGCCCGTCTATCGCCCGGCGGGGATGGGTCGGGGTGTTGACATAGGTGCGGTAGTGCAGCGGCCAGCTGGGATGCGGCTGATCGGGGAAGGGGAAGCGGTTGGCGGCGATGAAGCGCACCGCCCGGTCGTGCTGACCTTGGGTGAGGGTGGTCACGGGGGCTCCTGGGTTCGGCGTCTTCGGGGGGCGCGAGGGCCAGAGCATCGCGCGCGCCGCCTGCTGTCAATAGCGTCGACTCCAAATATGGAGCCCGGCCCAGATTTGCCCGTTCCGCAGGCGCCCGGCCCCGCAAGGCGCCCGCCGCGCGGTCATTCCGCCTGCGCCATTTCAAACATCACGTCGGCCATCACCTGCGCGCCGGCGGCGGCATGGGCGGGGTCGACATTCTCGGCCGGGTTGTGGCTGATCCCGGCCTCGCAGGGGATGAACAGCATCCCCGTCGGCCAGCGGTCCGGGAACCAGCGCGCATCATGCCCGCCGCCCGAGGCGATGGTCCGCCGCGCCAGGCCCCGCCGGTCCGCCGCCCGCGCATAGGCCGCCTGGACGGAGGGGGAGAACGTCACCGGCGCGTGCCAGCTGGCGTCCTCGACCACGACCTCGCAGAGCCGCGAAAACCCTTGCGCCTCGGCGATCACCAGGTCCCCCAGCCGGGTCAGCTCGTCCTGAGACGGGTGCCTCAGGTCCAGAACCATGTCCACCCGCCCCGGCACCACCGAGACCGCGTTGGGCGTCACCGTGAACCGCCCGAAGGTGAAGCGCAGCACGTCCGACGGGTCGCGACAGGCCTCCGCCAGACCCCGGCAAACCTCGATCGCATCCACGAAGGCGTCCTTGCGCAAGGAAAGGGGCGCGCCGCCGGAATGATCCTCCCGACCGATCACCGAAATCGCGAGCCGCCGATGCCCCTGCACCCGGTCGACCACCCCGATCACCTCGCCCCCCGCCTCCAGCAGCGGCCCCTGCTCGATATGCGCCTCCAGCAGGGCCGCGAAGGGCATGCCCAGCGCGCGGGGCTGCGCCTCCGGGATCGCGCGGCGCAGGTCGGCCACCCCATCGCCGAGGATCCCGCCGTCGTCGCCGACTTTGGAAAGCGCTTCGTTCAGACCGAGCCCGCCCGCATAGACCTCCGAACCCATGCAGCCGGGGCGGAATCGCGCGCCCTCCTCATTGCACCAGATCACGCATTCCAGCGGGCGGCGGGTGGCGAGGCCGCGATCCTCGGCGGTCTCCATCGCCTCCAGCGCCGCGAGCACGCCGAAGATGCCGTCGAAACGCCCGCCCGTCGGCTGACTGTCGCAATGCGAGCCGGAGACGACGGGGGCCGCGGCGGGGTCCGTCCCCTCGCGCCGGATGAACATGTTGCCGACGGGATCGAGCAGCACCGAGAAGCCCCGCGCCAGCCCCCAGTCCGCGAGCCTGCGATGCGCCGCGATGTCGTCGGCATCCAGCGCCAGCCGATGCACCCCGCCGCCCGGCCGCGCGCCGATCCCCGCCATTTCCATATGCCGGTCCCACAGCCGGGCGGCGTCGATCTCGGGCAGGTCGACAAGGGGCAGCTCGGGGATCGCGGGGTCGGGCATCGGGGAACTCCAGGCGTCAGGCGCGCGCCGGCCGATCCGGCGCATCGCCCAACCATGCGGGTTTCATGCCGACCGGGCGGGCGCCCTCGCGTCTCCCCAAGCGACATTCTCTGCGGTATGCTGCGCGCAGAACAAGATCGCGACCGCCCGCAGAGGCTGAGTCGCCAGGGAGGACCCGCATGAATTTCCCGCTCGAAAAGATCGACGCGACCCAGGCCACCGCGCATTTCGACGTGCTGATCGTGGGCGCCGGGATCTCCGGCATCGACGCCGCCCATCACCTGCTGGCCGAGCACCCCGAGCGCAGCTTCGCCATGCTGGAGCGGCAGTCCGCCTTCGGCGGCACCTGGCGCACCCATCGCTATCCCGGCATCCGGTCCGACAGCGATCTGCACACCTTCGGCTTTCGCTGGAAGCCCTGGACCGGGCCGACCATCGCCACGGCGGAAGAGATCCTCGCCTATCTGGACGAGGCCATCGCCGAACAGGGCCTCGGCCCCCGCATCCGCTACGGGCACGCGGTGGAGGCGGCGGAATGGGACTCGGCCGAGGCGCGCTGGACGCTGAGCGTGCGCCGGCAGGAGGATGACGCCCTCCTGACCATGACCTGCAATTTCCTGTGGATGTGCCAGGGCTACTATCGCCATCAGCAGGGCTACACGCCGGACTTTCCCGGCGCCGAGACCTTCGAAGGTCGGATCGTTCACCCCCAGACCTGGCCCGAGGATCTGGACGTCGCCGGCAAGCGGATCGTGGTCATCGGCTCCGGCGCCACGGCGGCGACGCTGGTGCCGGCGGTGGCGGGAAAATGCGCGCATGTGACCATGCTGCAGCGCTCCCCGACCTGGTTCTACCCGCGGCCCACCAAGGACGAATTCGCCGAGATCCTGAAGGGTCTCGACCTGCCGCATGAGCAATATCACGAGATCATGCGCAAGAAGATCCTCAAGGACGGCGCCACCACCATCGCCCGCAGCTTCGCGGAGCCCGAGGCGCTGGGGAACGATCTGCTGGCCGGGGTCCGCGCGCATCTGGGCGACGATTTCGACGTCGAGACCCATTTCAAGCCGGACTACCGCCCCTGGCGGCAGCGGCTGGCGGTGGTGCCGGACGGCGACATGTTCAAGGCGATGAAGCGCGGCGAGGCCTCGGTGGTCACCGACCGCATCAGGACGTTCGAGCCGGGCGGGATCCGGCTTGAGTCCGGCGACCTGCTGGAAGCCGACATCATCGTCACCGCCACCGGCTTCGACCTCTGCGCCATGGGCGACATCGCGATGAAGGTGGACGGGGCGGATCTGGACCTGGCGCAAAGCTGGACCCATCGCGGGATCATGTTCTCGGGCGTGCCCAACCTCGCCTGGACGTTCGGATATCTGCGCACGTCCTGGACCATGCGGGCGGATCTGGTGTCGGGGTTCGTGTGCCGGCTGCTGGCGCGGATGGACGCGGGCGGCGCCAAGGCGGTCACGCCGATGCTGCGCGACGAGGACCGGCAGATGGAGCCCAAGCCCTTCATCACCGACGAGAATTTCAACGCCGGCTACATCATGCGCGGCATCGGCATCATGCCGCGCCAAGGCGACAAGCTGCCCTGGGTGATGACCCAGGACTACCAGATCGACAAGACCGAGATCCCCTCGGCCGACCTCGACGACGGCACCCTGATCTACGCCTGAGCCGGAGCCCCCCCTGCGGGGGGCGCCGCGACCGCCGGAGCGCTGGGCGGCGAGGCCCCGCCCGCGGTGCGGTCCGGCGAAGCGCCCGGCGGAGACGCCGCGCGGT
>NZ_JBSRTQ010000071.1:0-22369 GCF_055129145.1 Albimonas sp.
GCCGAAACGCGCCGCGAGCGCTGCGCAGCCGCTGGCGCCACGCCGGGCGCGGCGCCCCCTCCGCCAGGCGCCCCCGTCCACGACCTGCGCCATCGCCTCTTGACCACGCCCCGCCGTCGGCCGACCTATCGGAGCGACCCCGACCGCAGGAGCGCCGCCATGACCGTCCTCGCCTCTCCCTTCCAGATCGACGAGACCGAGACCCGCGAGGGCAAGTTCGCCGGCGACGATCCCTTTGCGCTCGCCGCCGCCTGGCTCGCCGAAGCCGCGAAGGAGGAGGTCAACGACCCCACCGCCATGGCGCTCGCCACCGTCGACGCCTCCGGCCTGCCCAATGTGCGCATGGTGCTGATGAAGGCCATCGAGGGTCCGGCCGAAACCCCCGGCGGCGCTTTCGTGTTCTACACCAACTACGGCTCCGCCAAGGGCGAGGAACTGTCGGCCACCGGCAAGGCCGGCTTCGTCATGCACTGGAAGTCGCTGCGCCGGCAGGTCCGCGCCCGCGGCCTGGTGGTGAAGGAGGAGGGCGAGAAGGCCGACGCCTATTACCGATCCCGCGGATTGCAGTCGCGGCTGGGCGCCTGGGCGTCGGAGCAGTCGCGGCCGCTGTCGTCGCGCGGGCATCTGATGGGGGAGGTGGCCAAGGTCGCCGCCCGCCACCCGCTGAACCCGCCGCGTCCCCCGTTCTGGGGCGGGTTCCGGATCCGGCCGGTGGAGATCGAGTTCTGGGCCGACGGCGCCCATCGCCTGCATGACCGCTTCCAGTGGCGGCGCGAGGATCCCGACGCGACGCGCTGGACGGTGCGCCGCCTCAATCCCTGACCGCTTCCCGGGCGCGCGTCGCGAGGCGCGCCCGCCCGGGGCGGTCCATCGGTCCGCCGCGCATGCGCTTTGCGCGACGCCGGCGCTCGCGTGATCGGCGCCGGCCGCGTCGGCGCGTCGCGGTCTGTTCCAAAACGAGACGGTGTTTCCCGCGACCCGCAGCATTAACTCTTGTTCATGTGCTTGCGTGCCCGGAGCGTCGCGTGATGGTCCCGATTTCGTTCTCCTCGTCGCCGCGCCGCCAGGCCGGCGCGGCCCCGGCGCCGCATCGCGGCTGGTCGCTCCAGGTGACGCGGCTGGACGACGGGTGGGAGGGGACGGCCACCCGCTCGGGCCGCAATGACGCGCGCCGGGCGCTGCCGCGCGAAACCGGACCCGACCGCGCCGCGGTGCTGGCGGCGCTGCGGGCTCGGATCGACGCCCGTCATGCCGGCTTCGTCGCGGCGAGACGGCTGGCCGAGCCGATGGACGTCGCCTCGGCCGAGGAATTTCTCGACGCGCTCGACCATGTGGACCCCAGGGGCGCGCGCCTCACGATGCTCGCCGCCCATGCCGGCGCCCCGGGACGGACGCTCGCGGCGGCGGAGATCGGGCGGGCCGGCGGTTACGATGGAATCTGGGGAGCGAACATCCATTACGCCAAGCTCGCCCGCGACCTGGCAGAGGCGATGGACCTGCGCCCCGAGCCCGAGCTGCTGGCCGCCGATCCGGCCGCCTGGATCATGGTGATCGCCGAAGTCGACGGCCGCGGCGACGCCGATGGCGAGATCGTTTGGCGGATGCATGCGTCGCTGGCCCAGGCGATGCGCCGACTCGGTCTGATCGAAGGCTGATTCTGCGCCCGCCTCCTTCGCCTCGCCGGCGCGTGTCCGCCGATCCGACCGCCCCGGCCGCGCCTTGCCGGGACCCGTGCGGAGGGCGCCCGACGGCGGCGCCCTCCGCCGCCTGCGGGGCCGGATCGGGCAGGGCGCCGCGATCCGCCCCCGACTCTCCCCCTCCCGCGACCCCGCCCCCCCTTGCTCCACCGCGCAAGGCGCCGCAGGTTGCTGAGGACCACGCGCCGCCCGGCCGCTTCGCCTTCCGGCGCAGCCGCCGCGCCCGTCGCCTCTCCCGTCGCTTCCAGGAATCGCGGACCATGCCCGATCGCAAGACCCTGCTGCTGACCGGCGCCTCGCGCGGGATCGGCCACGCCACCGTCAAGCGCTTCTCCTCGGCCGGCTGGCGGGTGATCACCTGCTCGCGCCACCCGTTCCCCGAGGATTGCCCTTGGGAGGCGGGGCCCGAGGATCACATCCAGATCGATCTCGGCGACCCGTCCTCGACCATGGAGGCGGTGGCCGAAATCCGCTCCCGCCTCACCAACGGCAAGCTGGAGGCGCTGGTCAACAACGCCGGCATCTCGCCGAAGGGGCCGGAGGGGGAGCGGCTGTCGACCCTGACCACCGACCTGCGCGACTGGGGAAAGGTGTTCCACGTCAACTTCTTCGCCCCGGTGGTGCTCGCCCGCGGGCTGCGCGTGGAGCTGGCGGCGGCGCAGGGCGCCATCGTCAACGTCACCTCGATCGCGGGGTCGCGCGTGCATCCGTTCGCGGGGGCGGCCTATGCGACCTCCAAGGCGGCGCTGTCGGGTCTGACCCGCGAGATGGCGCATGATTTCGGGCCGCTCGGCGTGCGGGTCAACGCCATCGCGCCCGGAGAGATCGAGACGGCGATTCTCAGCCCCGGCACCGACAAGCTGGCCGAGAAGCTGCCGCTGCGCCGCCTCGGCAAGCCCGAGGAGGTGGCGCGCACGATCTACTATCTGTGCTCGGCCGAAAGCAGCTATGTGACTGGCGTCGAGATCGAGGTCAACGGCGGCCAGCACATCTGACGCGCCGCGGGGCAGGGGGGCGGGCGCGCGGATGGCGAAGGTGATCGCGGGGCGGGTGACCGCCGATATCCAGGGCGCGTTCGTCGTCTTCCTCATCGGCGCCCGGTTCAACAAACCCTGGAAGCTGGGCAAGGCGATCTCCGTCGGCCGGGCGATGGCGGCGATGATCGCGGAGCTGGAGGCGCGGCCCTCGGCCGAGACCGGCTATCTGGGCCGCCAGGCGCTGGGGTTCGCGTCGATGGCGCAATACTGGCGCTCGTTCGAGCAGCTGGAGGCCTACGCCCGCGCCCCGGATCGCGCCCACTGGCCGGCCTGGGTGGATTTCAACCGACGCTTCAAGAACGCCCGCGGTGATGTGGGGATCTGGCACGAGACCTATCTGGTCGCGCCCGGCTGCAGCGAGACGGTCTACAGCGGCATGCCCCCCTGGGGCCTCGGCGGCGCGGTCGGCGTGATCCCGGCGACGGGGCGGCGGGAGGCGGCGCGGATGCGGCTGGCGGCGGGAGAAGAGGGCGGCGAGGCCTGACGCAGGGTCCCCGGTCGGGGGCGCCGCGACGACCGTTGCGCCGGTCACGCCGTCACGCCCGCGGCGCAGGGGACCGGGGGCGCCGCTGGCGCCGGCGCGGCCTGGCGACCGGGCGCCAAGCGCCGCGGGCGGAACGGCGAAGTCCGCGGAACGGGCGTCGCGGCGCTTCGGCCGGGTGGGGCCGGGCGGTCAGGCGGGTTTGAGCGACTCCACCAGAAAATCGATGAAGGCGCGCAGCTTGGGCTGCGGGAACCGGCCCTCGGGATAGATCGCGAACACGCCCAGCGGCGCCCGGCGGGTGTCGGGCAGGATCTCCTTCAACACGCCCGTCTCCAGCGCGTCGCCGATGATGAAATCGGGCAGGAACGCCACCCCCAGCCCGTCCGCCGCCGCCGTGCGCAGCGCGTCGCCGTTGTTCACCGTCAGCCGGCCCACGGCCCGCACCTGCCGCTCCTGCCCCCCCGGCCCCTGCAGGCGCCAGAAGTTGCCGGAGCTCTGGTTGGAATAATGCAGCAGCTGGTGGTCCGAGAGCTCCTGCAGGGTCGTCGGCTCGCCATGCTCGGCGAGATAGGCGGGCGAGGCCACCAGCTTGGCCTGCGCGTCCGACAGTTTTCGCGCCCGCAGCGTGGAATCCGGCAGCTCGCCGATGCGGATGGCGAGGTCGTAGCCCTCGGCCACCAGCTCCACGAAGCGGTCGTCGAGCACCAGATGCACGGAGATGTCGGGATAGCGGCGCAGGAACTCCGCCACCGCCGGGGCGAGGCGCCTGAGCCCGAAGGACACCGGCGCCGAGATGCGCAGCTCGCCCCGCGGCGTGTCCTGCATCGAGGACACCATCGCGTCGGCTTCCTCGGCCTCGGCCAGCACCCGGATGGCGCGGTCGTAGAAGGCGAGCCCGATTTCGGTGGGAGACACCCGGCGCGTGGTCCGGTTCAACAGCCGCGCGCCAAGCCGGTCCTCCAGCGAGGCGACGTGCTTGGACACGGCCGATTTGGACAGGCCCATCTTGCGCGCGGCGTCGGTGAACCCTCCCAGGTCCACGACCCGAACGAAGGCCTCCATCTCGCTGAGACGATCCATGGGTGCAACATCCTTGCGGTCAACACCCCTGAGATTCGGCGCATTTTGCATCAGCGTCAACAATTCCCCGCCCCCTGCGACCATGCCGCCCTGCGGGAAGTTCATGTTCCGTGCAGGTTTTCCGCTTCGCGAATGCGATACGCCATGAAATGGGCGCCTAAGGGTTGTGCGGCGCGGCAGGCCTATGTTTAGCTTATGGCAGAGCGACAGGGTCCCGGCAGAGGGCTCGCGCCCCAACAGGAAGGCCACATGACCGCATCCGCCGACGCTTTCGTCGAATTCGATCGCGTTCAGAAAAGTTATGACGGGGAGACCCTCGTCGTCAAAGATCTGAACCTGAACATCGGGAAGGGCGAGTTCCTGACCATGCTCGGGCCGTCAGGCTCGGGCAAGACCACTTGTCTCATGATGCTCGCCGGATTCGAGACGGCGACTCACGGGGACATAAGGCTGGACGGCAAACCCATCAACTCCGTGCCCCCGCACAAGCGCGGCATCGGCATGGTCTTCCAGAACTACGCCCTGTTCCCCCACATGACCGTGGCCGAAAATCTCGCATTTCCGCTCGAAGTCCGAAAAATGGGCAAGGCGGAGATCGAGACCAAGGTGAAGCGCGCGCTGGACATGGTCCAGATGGGCGACTTCGGCGGCCGCCGGCCCGCCCAGCTTTCGGGCGGCCAGCAGCAGCGCGTCGCGGTCGCCCGCGCGCTGGTCTTCGACCCCGAACTGGTGCTGATGGACGAGCCGCTGGGTGCGCTCGACAAGCAGCTGCGCGAGCAGATGCAGTTCGAGATCAAGCACATCCACGATAATCTCGGCGTCACCGTGGTCTATGTGACCCATGACCAGTCCGAGGCGCTGACCATGTCGGACCGGATCGCCGTGTTCAACGACGGCAAGATCCAGCAGCTCGCCTCGCCGCCGATGCTCTACGAAAAGCCCGACAACAGCTTCGTCGCGCAGTTCATCGGCGAGAACAACACGCTCGACGCCACCGTCGAGAGCGTCGACGGGCGCTACGCCCGCGTCCGCTTCTCCGACGGCACCCTGAGCCGGGCGCTGGCGGTGAACTGCGGGGAGCCGGGATCGGCCACGCGGCTGTCGCTTCGCCCGGAACGGGTGGAATTCGACGTCGATGTCGGCCCCGACGAAGAAGGGGTCACGGGCCTGGTGAAGGAGCTGATCTATCTCGGCGACCACATCCGGGTCCGCATGGAGGTGCTGGGCAACCGCGACTTCGTCGTGAAGGTGCCCAACGCCGCCGAAGTTTCGGCGCTGAGGATCGGGGAGACCGCAGGTCTCACCTGGCGCGCCGAGGACTGCCGCGCGCTCGACGCAGCATAGCGCGGCCAAGGGCGCGCGTCCCTGCCCGATCGCGCGTTCCGACACCGACACCGTTCGGGCCCATACCAACGGGAGAGACCGTATGAAACTCAGGAACCTGCTTGGCGGGAGCGCGCTGGCCATGACCGCCGCCGCGGCCGCCGGCGCCATTTCCGCCCAGGAGCTGCCGCCCTGCGAGGGCTGCGCCGATTCCATGACCATCGTGTCCTGGGGCGGCGCCTATTCGAACAGCCAGATGAAGGCCTATTCGGAGCCCTACCAGGCCCTGACCGGCATCGAGATCATCAACGACGAGTCCTCCGCCGAGGCCGTGGCCAAGCTGCGCGCCATGGAAGAGGCCGGCAACATGACCTGGGACCTGGTCGACGTGACCGGGGCCGACTCCATCCGGCTGTGCGACGAAGGTCTCGCGATGGAGATCGACGTCGACGAGGTTCTCGCCAAGGGCGACGACGGCGCGCTCCCGTCCGAGGATTTCGGCGACACGCTGATCAACGACTGCTTCGTGCCGCAGATCGTGTTTTCGACCACGTTCGGCTACCGCACCGACGTTCCCGAGTGGAACGGCAAGGAGCCGACCGAAATCTGCGATGTCTTCGACACCGAGACCTTCCCCGGCAAGCGCAGCCTGGAAAAGCGGCCCATCGGCAACATGGAATGGGCGCTGATGTGCGACGGCGTCGCCAAGGAGGACGTCTACGACGTGCTTGAGACCGAGGAAGGCCAGGCCCGCGCCTTCGCCAAGCTCTCCGAGATCAAGGACGACGTGGTCTGGTGGAACGCCGGCGCCGAGACGCCGCAGCTGCTCGCCGACGGCGAGGTGGTGTTCGGCTCGACCTACAACGGCCGCCTGTTCGCGCTGATCGAAGAGCAGAAGCAGCCCGTCGCGATGATGTGGGACGCCCAGGTGTTCGACCTCGACGGCTGGATCGTGCCGGCCGGTCTGCCCGAGGACCGTCTGAAGCGCGTGATGCACTACCTGCACTTCGCCACCGACACCCAGCGTCTGGCGGACCAGGCCAAGTACATCTCCTACGGCCCGGCCCGCGCCTCCTCGGCCCCTCTGGTCGGCCAGCACGCCGAGCTCGGCATCGAGATGGCGCCGCACATGCCGACCGATCCCGACAACTCGAAGAACACCTTCCTGTTCAACTACGAGTGGTGGGCCGACTACCGCGACGATCTGGACGCCAAGTTCCAGTCCTGGCTGCTGCAGTAAGCAGGCCTGCCGCGCGCGCCCCGGGGCGCGCGCGGGTCACGCGATCCGCGGACGGGCCCTTCCGGCCCGTCCGTCACATCCATCGAGGCGAGGGGGCGAGCCATGGCTGACGCGACCGCGAGCGACGGGTTCGCGCCCGAAGAGAACCGCAGCGCCTCCGGCCTGTTGCTGGCCGCCGACGGCACGCCGCTGAAGAGTTCCATCGCCCGCGCCGAACGTCGCGCACGGATCCGGGCCTTCCTGCTGATCCTGCCGCTGCTGGCCTTCGTCATGGTCAGCTTCATCGCGCCCATCGCCGACATGCTGTTCCGCTCGGTCGAGAACGAGATCGTGGCCGAGACGCTGCCGCGCACCGTCGAGCAGCTGCAATCCTGGGATCCCGAAACCGGCACGCCGCCCGAGACGGTCTACAGGGCCTTCTACGACGACATGCTGATCGCGACGGACGCCAAGATCCACACCCGCCTCGGGTCCCGCCTGAATTACGAGGAATCGGGGATGTCCTCCCTGTTCCGCAAGACCAACGAGCGCCGCCTCGGCCGGATCGACACCGCCCAGCCGCTGCAGCCGCAATTCGCCGACATCGACGAGGACTGGGGCACGGTGGAGCCCTGGGCGATCCTCAAGACTTTCTCGCCGCGCTATACGCCGGGCTATTTCCTGCAGGCGGCGGACATGAAGCTGACGCCGGACGGGATCGAGACCGTCTCCGATTTCCAGGCGATCTACGTCAAGCTTTTCGTACGCACCATCGTCCTGTCGCTGACCATCTGCGCCTGCTGCCTGCTGCTGGGCTACCCGGTGGCCTGGCTGCTGGCCAATCTGCCGATGAAGTCCGCCAACCTGCTGATGATCCTGGTGCTGCTGCCGTTCTGGACCTCGCTGCTGGTGCGGACCTCGGCGTGGAAGGTGCTGCTGCAGGAACAGGGGGTGATCAACGACATGCTGGTCTATGTCGGGCTGGTGGCCGACGACGCCCGGCTGGTGATGATCAACAACCAGATCGGCACGGTCATCGCCATGACCCATATCCTGCTGCCGTTCATGATCCTGCCGCTCTATTCGGTGATGAAGACCATCCCGCCGAGCTATCTGCGTGCGGCGAAATCCATGGGCGCGAACGACTGGACCGCGTTCTGGCGGGTGTATTTCCCGCAATCGGTGCCGGGCATCGGCGCCGGCGCGATCCTGTGCTTCATTCTGGCCATCGGCTATTACATCACGCCGGAGCTGGTCGGGGGCACCTCGGGCACCTTCATCTCCAACCGCATCGCCTTCCATATCTCCAGCTCGCTGAACTGGGGTCTGGCCGCGGCGCTGGGCGCGATGCTGCTGGTCCTGGTGATGGGGCTCTACTGGCTCTACGACAAGATCGTGGGCATCGATAACGTGAAACTGGGCTGAGGAGCGATCGCATGGCGCTGCAACCCTACGCCTCCACGCCCCAGCGGGTCTGGTATTACATGTTCCGAGCGATGGTCGGGCTGATCCTGTTCTTCCTGATCTTCCCGATCATGGTGATCATTCCGCTCAGCTTCAACGCGCTGCCCTATTTCACCTTCACGCCGGGCATGCTGGCCTTCGAGGTCGACGCCTATTCGCTGGAGCACTACCGGGACTTCTTCACCAATTCCGACTGGCAGAGCGCCATGTGGAACTCCCTGTCCATCGCGCCGGCGGCGACCATGGTGTCGGTCACGCTGGGCACGCTGGCCGCCATCGGCCTCAGCTCGGGCAAGGCGCCGTTCCGGGGCGCGATCATGGCGATCCTGATCTCGCCGATGATCGTGCCGCTGATCATCTCGGCGGCGGGGATGTATTTCTTCTATTCCCGCGTCGGGCTGCAGGGCACCTGGATCGGCGTGGTGCTGGCCCATGCGGCGCTCGGCACGCCCTTCGTGATCATCACCGTCACCGCCACGCTGGTGGGCTTCGACCGCTCGCTGACCCGGGCGGCGGCGAACATGGGGGCGGGGCCGGTGCGCACCTTCTTCAAGGTGCAGATGCCGCTGATCCTGCCGGGCGTGGTGTCGGGCGGGCTCTTCGCCTTCATCACCTCCTTCGACGAGGTTGTGGTGGTGCTGTTCCTCGGCTCCGCCGGGCAGAAGACGCTGCCCTGGCAGATGTTCACCGGCCTGCGCGAACAGATCAGCCCGACCATCCTCGCGGTGGCGACGCTGCTGGTGGCGCTGTCGATCCTGCTGCTGGCGACGCTCGAGATCCTGCGTCGGCGGTCGGAGCGGCTGCGCGGCATGTCGCCGGGCTGAGCCGTGGACGCGATGAACGACGCCTCCGCACGGCGCGCGGGCCGATGGCGCTGGAACGCGGCGCGGGCCGCGCTTCCGGCGATCGCGGCGCTCTGCGTTCTGGGGAGCGTGGGCGGGGGCCTCGGCGCCGCGGCGCTGCCGGAGGGCGCGGGGCTGATGGGCGCCGCCTGTCCCGGGCCGGGGGCGGCGGAGATCCTGCTGCTGCCCGAGGACGCCGCCCGCCTCGACGACGCGCGCCCGGGCGGGCTGACCGTGACCGGCGCCTATACCGGCGTCGACAAGCGCGAGGACGAGCGGCCCAAGCCCGTCGGCATCTTCCTGCGCGGCGGCGAAGTGGCGAGCCGGGAGCTGGCGCGCATGGACGGCCTGCTGATCGTGGCCGCCGACGGGACGGCGCGCATCGCGCTCGCCTCCGCCGCGCCGCTGGGCGGGACGCGACGCGACCTGACTTCGCTCGACGAACGGCGCGATTTTCTCGCCGCCGCGGCCGAAGCCGGCGCTTCGGTCCTGCAATCCCATCTGCTGATCCGCGACGGCGCGCTCGATCTGCGCCCGGTCGAAGACGCGCCGCTCGCCGCGCGCCGGGTGCTGTTCCAGTCGAAGGACGGCGCGCTCGGCCTGTGGCAGAGCGGCGGGCGCGCCCTGACCCTGCACGAGGCGGCCGAGGAGCTGGCGCGCGACCACGATCCGGTCATGGCCCTGAACCTCGACATGGGCGGCTATGATTTCTGCGAACGGGCGGGGGAGGGGCGGGCCACGTCCTGCGGCCTGCTCGACCGGGCGGGGATGGCGAAGCTGTCCAACGTTCTGCGCCTGCGCACCGCGGAGAGCTGCCCGTAGGGCCTCGCCCCCGTCCTCCCCTGCCGCCCGGAACTTTCCTAAAAAATCCTCCGCGCTCTTGAAATATTCGGCCGTCTGGAGGACACCGGCGGCCCTGTCCGGCCGCGCGGCGCGCGCCGTCCGCCGTCGAATTGAAAGGTCAGCCTCATGCCCGTCTATCGTTCCCGGACCACCACCCATGGCCGCAACATGGCCGGCGCCCGCGGCCTGTGGCGCGCCACCGGCATGAAGGACGGCGATTTCGGCAAGCCGATCATCGCCATCGTCAACTCCTTCACCCAGTTCGTGCCGGGGCATGTCCACCTCAAGGACCTCGGTCAGCTGGTGGCGCGCGAAGTCGAGGCGGCCGGCGGCGTCGCCAAGGAATTCAACACCATCGCGGTCGATGACGGCATCGCCATGGGCCATGACGGGATGCTGTATTCGCTGCCCTCGCGGGAGCTGATCGCGGATTCGGTGGAATACATGGTCAACGCGCATTGCGCCGACGCCATGGTCTGCATCTCCAATTGCGACAAGATCACGCCCGGCATGCTGATGGCCGCGATGCGGTTGAACATCCCCGTGGTCTTCGTCTCCGGCGGGCCGATGGAGGCGGGCAAGGTGGTGCTGGAGAACGGCGTCGCCAAGGCCGTCGATCTGGTCGACGCCATGGTCGCCGCCGCCGACGACCGGGTGTCCGAGGCCGATGTCGAGACCATCGAGCGCTCGGCCTGCCCGACCTGCGGGTCTTGTTCGGGCATGTTCACCGCCAATTCGATGAACTGCCTGACCGAGGCGATGGGCCTGTCGCTGCCCGGCAACGGCTCGACGCTCGCCACCCATGCCGACCGCCGGCGCCTGTTCGTCGAGGCCGGGCACCTGATCGTCGACCTCGCCAAGCGCTACTATGAGGGCGACGACGCAAGCGTGCTGCCCCGGAACATCTCGGGTTACGCCGGCTTCGCCAATGCCATGACGCTCGACATCGCCATGGGCGGGTCGACCAACACCGTGCTGCATCTGCTGGCCGCGGCGCATGAGGCCGAGGTGGATTTCACCATGGCCGACATCGACAAGCTGTCGCGAAAGGTCCCCGTGCTCTGCAAGGTCGCCCCCGCCAAGGCCGACGTGCATATGGAGGACGTGCACCGCGCCGGCGGCATCATGTCGATCCTCGGCCAGCTCGACCGGGCGGGGCTGCTGGATACCTCGGTCGGTTCGGTCCATTCCGGCACGCTCGGCCAGGCGCTGGACCGCTGGGACGTGTCGCGGACCAGCTCGGCCGCGGTGCATGATTTCTATCGCGCGGCCCCCGGCGGCGTGCCGACCCAGACCGCGTTCAGCCAGGACCGGCGCTATGACAGCGTGGATCTCGACCGCGAAAACGGCGTGATCCGCTCGGCCGAGCACGCCTTTTCCAAGGACGGCGGGCTCGCGGTGCTCTACGGCAACCTCGCCGAGGACGGCTGCATCGTGAAGACGGCGGGCGTGGACGATTCGATCCTGAAATTCACCGGCCCGGCGCGGATCTACGAGAGCCAGGACGACAGCGTCTCCGCCATCCTCACCGGCAAGGTGAAGCCGGGCGACGTGGTGCTGATCCGCTACGAGGGGCCGCGGGGCGGTCCGGGGATGCAGGAGATGCTCTACCCGACCTCCTACCTGAAATCGAAGGGGCTCGGCGCCGCCTGCGCGCTGGTGACGGACGGGCGGTTCTCGGGCGGGTCCTCGGGGCTCTCCATCGGGCATGTGTCGCCCGAGGCGGCCGAGGGCGGGACCATCGGGCTGGTGGAGGAGGGCGACCGCATCGTCATCGACATCCCCGCCCGCTCGATCCGGCTCGAAGTGTCGGACGAGGTGCTGGCGGAACGTCGCGCCGCCCGCGACGCGGCCGGCTGGGTTCCGGCGAAGCCGCGCAAGCGCAAGGTCTCGACCGCGCTGAAGGCCTATGCGGCGCTGACCACCTCGGCCGCCAAGGGGGCGGTGCGTCAGATCTGACGCGAGACCTCCGGGACGAAGGCCCGAACGGGGCCGGCGCGGGACCGCGCCGGCCCCGTTTCCTGTAGTCTCTCACCTGTTCAGTCTGCCCATCTCAGCTGCTTTGAGCCGGGTATTTGCGGGATCAGCTGAGAGCAGGCCGTATCTCGTGAGAATGAGGTCCGGCGGGTGGGCGGGGCGTCAGCGGATTTGGAGCCGCTTGCGGACCGAAACGTCCGAGGTCAGCAGCGTCCGGGCGATCTCGGCGGTGGAGAGACCGCGGGCGACGAGGACTCGGGCGATCCAGGGCTTGGCGAGCGGGATGCGACGCGGGATGCGGTCGCGCGCCGTTGCGAGAGACGCTGCGCCCGAGGCCCCCGGCACCGCCACCCGCCAGCCGCCGGGGCGCGCGCCGATCAGGGGCGACTTGAAGGGGGCTTGAACGGCCTGTTCAACGCCCGGTGAAAGCCGGTTCACGGCCGCGTCGAGCACCGCCGCGAGCTGGCGTGTCAGCGCCTGGGCGGCGGCCAGTTCGCGCATCAGCTCTGTTACCGTCGCAGGCGCGTCGGCCATGGTCGATCCGCCCGCTCGCGCGGGAACGGTCGGCGCGTCTTGTTGAGATGCGGCTTCCGCTCGGGTCGCTTCATGGCTATCCTTCCGTCAGGCGCATCGGATTGCCGGCCTGAAGCCGGAGCTGTTTCGGACGTTAGTCTTCGGGGCGCCTGCCACCATCCTCGCCATCACGGGACGCATCGCTCGGCCGCTCCGGTCAGTCTTTCAGCGCGCCGACCGGAAGGCCGAGCTGGGCGCAGACCGACGCCGCCGGCCCTTCGTCATGCCGCGCCAGCTCGGCGCCCGGCGGGAAACTCGCCGTAGTCGAGGGCCGCGTGAGATGCGCGAACATCGGCACGGTCGAGCCGAGGAAGGCGTCGAAGCTCGCTTCGTCCTGACGGCATAGCGACAGCGCCCACGGGCGCATCGCCGGGGTCAGGCAGCCGCGCCGCAAGGCGTCTTCGACCTTCCCCGCGGCCCGCGTCCGCGTCGCCGTCGTTCTGGTGGTGGTCGTCCACCGGCAGATCGAGCCCGCCGGCGGCGAAGTCGTCGATCAGCGTCCGAGGGTTGCGCAGGACGTAGCTGCGCCCGTCGACGCCGGAGATGTCGCCGGTCGGCAGGAGATGCACCCATTCGGGCGCGCCCCCCTTCGCGGTCGGAACAATCTCGCGGTCGCAGGTGGCGAGGAACAGGTCGCGCATCGGAAGGGTTCCGCCTTTGATCGGGGCCGCCGATCGGCGCCGCAGGGTCGGGGGGCCGGCTGAGCGGATCAGGCGGCGAGGAAGGGCGTCACGATCAGTTCGACCGTGTTGCGCCAGACATTGGACTCGCCGCCGGAAATGGTTTCGGTGTTGAGCAGGGCCAGCGCGGCGACTTCCAGCGTCGGCGGCGCCACCAGCGCCGTCGGCTTGATCCCGAGCGGCCGGCCGCCATTCGCGCAGGTTCATCATCGCCGCGCGGGCCGCGGCGTAGTCTCCGTGCCGCGCGGGCCGCGGCGTAGCTGCCGGCGTCGAGCGTCTGCTTCGACCCATAGGCGAGCTGCCACAGGCCGAAGCCCGCATTCGCCCGCGCCCGGATGCCATAGAGGTAGGAGTCGTTCTTGAAGACGTGATCGTCTTCGGGCCGATCCTTGCGCTGGAACGCGTGATCCTCGCGCACCTGCCGGATGACCGGCCGCACCGCCCGCGACGTGTCGATGAGGAACCAGGGCGTCCCGGCCCCGCCGCCCGGGTTGGAGACGGACGCCGTCGCGCCATCGGCGCCGATCACCGGATGATCGGCGTCGAAGACGTTCTGGCCGTCATAGCACGCGGACGCGAAGCCCGAGGCCAGCAGCTCGAACACCAGTTCGTCGGGATGCGTCTTCGCCGCGAGGCCCATTTCCGCGAACATCGGCTTGAAGATGCCAAGCCGGTCGTCCCTGATCGTGTCGCGCGGAACCTCCACCGTGTTTTCGAACTTGCGGTTGAGGATCGTGAACGACGACGCGGTCAGGTTCTGGACGTGCCGCTGGCCGACCCACTCGCGCAGGTTGGGGAACTGGCCCAGCCAGCCATAGGTTTCATCGCGCGCCGAACTCGGCACGGTCATCGCGATCCGATCATGGTTGATCGGGGTCTTGTCGTCGCTGTCGCGACAGACGGTCTGGAAGCCCTGAAAGACCAGAGCGAGCGACGTTTCGTTGATGATCATTCGGCCTGTCCCAGAGCCGCATCGGCAGGGACAGGTCACGATTTCGGCTTTTCCCGCATCACCCGCAAGAGTTTGCGGGGATACATCAGATCCGATGCAGTGCCTGAACGCGATGGTCTTCGCAGAGTTCTTCTCTTAGGCGCGGAGGCAGATGGGAGCGTGGGGTGTCGGCAAAACACCCCACGCCCGGCCGCAATTCGCCAAATCCACCTTTGATTTTCCGGCATTTTTCTGAGACGACCGCCGCCGCTCCGCGCCCTTCCCCACCCGAAAGCCCGCCATCGGCTCAATTCAGCTGAGACCCGTCATTTCCGTTCCGGCCCATCCGCTCAGCCCGCCCCCCTTGCTCAGCCAGCCGGGGCGATCAGCGCCGCGGCCTCCTCCATCCGCGCCCAGGCCGCGTCCAGGGCCGCGCCCAGATCCGGCTCCGCTCCCTCCATCCAGGCGTCGAGCGCCAGCTTCGACGTCTCCAGCGCCATCGCGGCCAGCAGCGTCACGGCGGCGGGGGAGCGGCCGGGCAAGCGGCGGACGAGCAGGGCGGCGAAGGCCTCGCGCAGGGTCAGCATCGCCGCGTCATGCATCCGGCGGACCTTGTGATTGTCGCGCGCCAGCCCCAGCAGGGCCCGCAGGGTCTCGGGCGCGAGCTGCATCAGCGCCATATGCGCCGCGATCAGCGCGCGGAGGTCGTCCGACAGCGGACCGCGGCCTGCGACGAATTGGCCGGCCGCCTCGGGCGGAAAATCCGGCAGCTCGCCGACCACCGCGGCCTCCTTGTTCGTGAAGTAGTTGAAGAAGGTGCGGGCGCTGACCCCGGCCTCGGCGGCGATCATGTCGGTGGTCACCGCGTCGAGCCCATGCGTCAGCGCGAGACGGATCGTCGCCTCCTGAAGGTCGAGTGCGGTCTGGCGGCGGCGGCGTTCGCGGAGGGACGGCATCGATTTCCTCATTGCAGAGACTGCATCATTTGCATATTAGGAAATTATACTCCCGTCAATGTCGAGTCGCCGATGTTCGCGCCGCAAGCGCCGGCGACTGAAGGAGCCGCTTACATGATCAACGCCCCCTCCGGAGGACCGTTGCCCTCCGCCTGCCGCATCGTCGCGCTCGTCGCCGCGGCGCTGGCGCTGTTCGATCCGGCCGCGCCCGCCTGGGCGCAGGCGGGCCCGCCGCCGGGGGCCGCCATGCCGCCGATGCAGGTGGGCGTGGTGGAGATGCGCCGGCAGTCGGCCCCGCGGGTGTTCACGCTGCCCGGACGGGCCGTGGCCTATGAGCAGGTGTCGATCCGCCCCCGCGTCGACGGCGTGATCACCGAGATCCTCTACGAACCCGGCGAGCCCCTGGAAGTGGGCGACCCGCTCTTCCGCCTCGACGCCGCCAGCTACGACGCCGACGTGGCCTCCGCCGAGGCCGACGTCGCCAAGGCGGAGGCGCAGCTGCCCACCGCCCAGGCGGCCTATGACCGCGCCGCCAAGCTGAAAGGCGCGGGCTTCACCCAGTCGGAGGTGGACACCGCGCGCTCCGACCTGGCGGAGGCGAAGGCCACGCTGAACGCCGCCCGGGCGGCGCTGAAATTCGCCCGCACGCGGCTGTCCTGGACCCTGATCGCGTCGCCGATCCGGGGCCAGGCGGAGGTTGCGACGGTCTCGGTCGGCGACCTGGTGACCGCGGCGCAGGCCGACGCGCTGACCACGGTCACCCGGCTCGACCCCATCGACGTCGACATGCTGGAGCCGAGCGCCCGGATCCTGTCGGTCCGTCGCCAGATCGAGGACGGGGTGCTGACCCCCAACGCCAAGCTGCGCGCCACGCTGCGGCTGGAGAACGGGGAGGTCTACGCCGCCTCCGGCGCGCTGGTCGCGCCGAGCGCTACGGTCTCCAAGACCACCGGCACGGTCTCCATCCGCTTCCGCTTCGACAATCCGGAAGGGCGGATCCTGCCCGGCATGTTCGTGCGCGGCGAGGTCGAGCTCGGCCGCATCGACGCCTTCCTGGTCCCGCAGCGGGCGGTCTCGGTCGGCGGCGACGGCGCCCTGACCGCCTTCGTGGCCGGCGATGACGGCACGTCGCGTTCGGTGACGCTGACTTCGGTCGGCACGCTCGCCAACGCCTGGATCGTGACCGAGGGGCTGGCGGACGGCGACCGGCTGATCGTCGACGGTCTCAAGACCCTGCGCGCCGGCATGGCCGTGGCGCCGGTGGCGGCGCGGATCGACGAGGACGGGCTGGTCAAGAGCCCCGCCGGGCAAGCCGAGGGCCAGGCCCCTGCCGGCCAGGCCCCTGCGGGCGGGAAGGCCACGGAATGAGCCTGTCGCATTTCTTCATCCACCGCCCGGTCTTCGCCTGGGTGCTGGCCATCGTGACCATGCTGGCCGGCGGCTTCGGCCTGGCCAGCCTGCCCATCGCCCAGTATCCGGAGGTCGCGCCGCCGTCGGTCCGCATCTCCGCCACCTATTCCGGCGCGTCCGCGGAGACGGTGGAGAACTCGGTCACCATCCCGATCGAGGACGGTCTGACCGGGCTCGACGGGCTGCTCTACATGACCTCGTCCTCGTCGGAGGGGGCGGCGTCGCTGACGCTGACCTTCGACGAGACCGTCGATCCCGACATCGCCCAGGTGCAGGTGCAGAACAAGCTGCAGCTGGTGCTGTCGAGCCTGCCGTCCTCGGTCCAGCAGCGCGGCGTGAGCGTGACGCGCTCCACCTCCTCGATCCTGCTGGTCGGCGCGCTGGTGTCGAACGACGACAGCTACACCTCGGTCGAGCTGGGCGACATGCTGACCCGTTCGATGATCGACCCGATCAAGCGGCTGGCGGGCGTGGGGTCGGTCAACAATTTCGGCACCGAATACGCCATGCGGATCTGGCTCGATCCCGACAAGCTGTTCCAGTATCAGCTGACCGCCGACGACGTGACCGCCGCCGTCGCCGCCCAGAACACCAACGTCACCGTCGGCGCGCTGGGCGACCAGCCGGTGGTGCGGGGCCAGCAGGTCACCTTCTCGCTGACCGCGCAGTCGCAGCTCTCCACCGTGGCGGAGTTCGAGCGGATCCTGCTCGCCGCGAACGAGGACGGGTCCTCGGTCTTCCTCGGCGACGTGGCGCGGGTGGAGATCGCGGAGGAGGACTACGGCTCCTATTCCCTGCGCAACGGCCATGCCGCGGCGGGCTTCGGCGTGAACCTCGCCACCGGCGCCAATGCGGTGGATACCGCGGCGCTGGTGCGCGAGACCGCGGACCGCCTCTCGGCCGGGCTGCCCGAGGGGGTGGAACTGGTCTATCCCTACGACACCTCGCCCTTCGTCGAACAGTCGATCAACCAGGTCTACCACACGCTCGGCGAGGCCATCGTGCTGGTGTTCCTGGTGATTTTCGTCTTCCTGCAGAGCTGGCGGGCGACGCTGATCCCCACCATGGCGGTGCCGATCGTGCTGCTCGGCACCTTCGGGATCCTCGCCGCGCTGGATATGTCGATCAACACGCTGACCATGTTCGCGCTGGTGCTGGCCATCGGCCTGCTCGTCGACGACGCCATCGTGGTCGTCGAGAACGTCGAGCGGGTGATGGAGGAGGAGGGCCTCGGCCCGGTCGAGGCGACCGAGAAGAGCATGGGAGAGATCTCGTCGGCGCTGGTCGGCATCGTGCTGGTGCTGTCGGCGGTGTTCCTGCCGATGGCCTTCATGTCGGGCTCGACCGGGGTGATCTACCGGCAGTTCTCGATCACCATCATCTCGGCCATGGGGCTGTCGCTGGCGGTGGCGCTGATCCTGACGCCGGCGATGTGCGCGTCGCTGCTGCGCAGGCCCGGCCATGGCGCGGGCTTCGCGCCGGCGCGCTGGTTCAACGCGGGGCTGGGGCGGCTGACCGGGGGCTATGGCGGCGCGGTGGGGCGGCTGGTGAAACGGCCGTTCCGCATGCTGCTGGTGCTGGGCATCCTCGTCGCCGGCGTCGTGGCGATCTATCGGGACCTGCCGGCGTCGTTCCTGCCGCAGGAGGATCAGGGCGTGCTGATGGTCATCGTCTCGCTGCCCGAAGGCGCGGTGACGGCCCAGACCGAGGAGGCGGTGCGCCGCGTCCAGGACTACATGCTGACCGAGGAGGCGGACGCGGTCGAATCGGTGTTCGCGGCGATGGGCTTCGGCTTTTCCGGAACCGGCCAGAACACCGCGATGATGTTCGTGAAGCTGAAGGATTACGAGGCGCGGCCGGGGATCGACGCGGCCGGGGTCGCGCTGCGCGCCAACATGCGGTTCTTCAACGACCGGGCCGGGCAGCTGATCTTCCTGCAGCCGCCCGCGATCCAGGGCCTGGGCAACTCGGCCGGCTTCACCCTGCAGCTGGTCGACCAGGGCGGCCGCGGCACCGCCGCGCTGAACGAGGCCGCGGCGGCCCTGGTGGCCCAGGCCACCGCCGACGGCCGCGCCACCCAGCTGCGCGGGGCCGAGGACCCGACGAAGACCGCGCTGCGCCTCGACATCGACCAGCAGAAGGCGGAGTCGTTCGGCGTCTCGATCGGCTCGGTCAATTCGATGCTGTCGACGATCTTCGCCGGCAACTACGTGAACGACTTCACCCTGGGCTCCCGCCTGCGCGAGGTCATCGTCCAGGGCGACGCCGCCTGGCGGATGCAGCCCGAGGATGTCGGGCGCTGGTACGCCCGCAATGCGGACGGGGAGATGGCGCCTCTGGGCGCCTTCGCCAGCCAGGAATGGGAGCAGGTGTCGCCCCGCCTTGCGCGCTATGGCGGCCAGCGGGCGCTGGAGATCTCGGGCGCCGCGGCGGCGGGCGTCAGCTCCGGCGACGCGATGGACGCGATGGAGGCGATGGTGGCCGAGCTGCCGGGCGGCTACGCCGCCGCCTGGACCGGCCTCAGCTTCCAGGAGCGGCTGTCGGGCAACCAGGAGCCGCTGCTCTACACCCTGTCGGCGGTGGTGGTGTTCCTCTGCCTCGCCGCGCTCTACGAAAGCTGGACGGTGCCCTTCGCGGTGATGCTGGCGGTGCCGGTGGGCGTGCTCGGCGCGCTGGCCGCGGCCAAGGGCTTCGGGCAGAGCAACGACGTCTATTTCAAGGTCGGGCTGCTGACCACCATCGGGCTGGCGGCGCGAAACGCCATCCTGATCGTGGAATTCGCCGAAGCCTTGCAGGCGCAGGGCATGGACCGGCTGGAGGCGACGATGCTCGCCGCCCGCCAGCGGCTGCGCCCGATCCTGATGACCTCGCTGGCCTTCATGCTGGGGATCCTGCCGCTTGCCATCGCCACCGGCGCGGGGGCTGCGGCGCAGCGGTCCATCGGCATCGGCATGCTGGGCGGCATCATCGCCTCGACGCTGATCGGGGTGGTGATGGTCCCGGTGCTTTACATCGCCGTGCTGCGCGCGGCGTCGATCTTCCGTTCCAAGGAGAGCCGGTCATGACCGCGTTCCGCCCCGCCCCCCGTTCCGCCCATCCCTCCGCCCGCCGCCCCGCAAGGGCCGGCTTCGCCCTGGCCGGCCTCGCCACGCTCGCCGCCTGCGCCCCGGTCGGCCCGGATTTCGTCGCGCCGCAGCCGTCGCTGCCGCCCGCCTATGTCGACCCGGCCGCGCCCGGCATGGCGGCCGACGCCACCCCCGCCGACTCCATCCATGTCGCCGCCCCGGCGATCGGCCGCGCCTGGTGGCTCGACTACGGCGATCCGATGCTGGAGGAATTCGTCGCCCGCGGCGTCGCAGGGAACCTGACCGAAGCGGCGGCGCGCGAGCGCATCGCCCAGGCCCGCGCCAACCTGCGCGCGACCGGCATCAACGACGCGCTGGACGGATCGGCGGGCGCCTCCGCGCTGCGCTCGGGCGGGGATGGCGTGGACGGGACCGGCGCAATGACCCAGACGCTGGGCGCCTCGCTGGTCATCGACCTCTTCGGCGGGGTCCGGCGCGGGCGCGAAAGCGCCGAGGCGAGCCTCGAGGCCGGGCTCGCCGACGTCGAGACCGCGCGTCTCGCCTGGCTGGCCGAACTGGTCGCGGCCTATTCCGATGCGCGCTATTATCAGGCGGCGCTGACGCTCACCCGCGAGGCGATCCGCGCCCGCCAGGAGACGGTGGACATCACCCGCCGCCAGCTGGATGCCGGCGCCGCCACCGAATACGGGGTGGCGACCGCAGAGGCGCTGCTCGCCAACGCCCGCGCCGACCTTCCGGGCTATGCGGCGCTGTTCAACGCCAATGTCTTCGCCATCGCGTCCCTGCTCGACGCGCCGGCGGGCCCGCTGCTGGCGCGGATGCAGACCGGCGCGCCCCAGCTGCGCGCGCCCCGCGACGCCCCGGCGCTGGGCGCGCCCGCCGACCTGCTGCGCAACCGCCCCGACGTGCGTTCGGCCGAGGCGTCGCTGCATGCCGCGGTGGCCGATGTGGGCGTGGCGGAGGCGGCGCTCTATCCTTCGATCACCCTCGCCGGCGATCTGAGCCTGTCGTCGGGGACCTCAAGCTGGAGTTTCGGGCCGACCCTGAGCCTGCCGGTGCTGAACCGCGGCGCGCTGTCGGCCTCGCGCGACGCGAAGATCTCGCTCGCGCGTCAGGCGGAGATCGCCTGGCGCCAGGCGGTGGTCGACGCGGTGTCGGATGTGCAGGTGGCCCAGTCGAACCTCGAGCAGTATCGCCGCCGGGCGATCGCGCTCGACCGGGCGGCGCGGGCCTACGGGCGGGCGCTGGGCCTCGCGCAGACCAACTACCGCGAAGGTGCGCTGACCCTGCTCGACCTGCTGGTCACCGACGGTTCGGCGGTCTCCGCCCGGATCAGCGCGGCGTCGGCGGTCAATGACGCCGCCAAGGAATGGGCGACGCTTCAGATCGCGCTCGGGGCCGGGTCGCGGGCCGGGGCGGGGACGCGGCCCGGCGCCTGAGGGGCTGCCCGGGGGCGCGCGCTCAGCGCCCCCGGAACACCGGCTTGCGTTTTTCGACGAAGGCGGCGGCGCCTTCGCGCAGATCGTCGGTGACGAAGGCGCGGCCCTGCGCCTCGGCCTCCGCTTCCAGCGCCGTGGCGAGGTCCGCGCCCCGCGCCTCCTCCAGCTGCGCCTTGATCAGCGCCAGCGAGATCGGCGGCCCCTCGGAGAGCTGGCGGGCGAGGCCGAGCGCCTCGTCCATCAGCGCGGCGTCGTCCACCGTCTTCCAGACCAGCCCCCAGCGCTCGGCGTCCTCGGCCCCGAGTCTGGGCGCGAGCAAAGCGAGTCCCTTGGCGCGGGCCGAGCCCACCGCCCGCTGCACCGCCCAGGAGGTCCCCGCATCCAGCGCCGCGCCGAGCCGGGCGAAGCTGAGCAGGAACAGGGCCGAGCGCCCGGCCACCGCCACATCGCCGGCCAGCGCCAGCCCGACCCCGGCCCCCGCCGCCGCCCCGTTGATCGCGGTGACCACGGGCTTGGGCGAAGCGTGCATCGCCGCGATCAGCGGGTTGATGCCGGTCCGGATGCGATCCGCGATGGCCGCGCCCTCGCCGAAGGTCGGCCCGCCGAACTGGGCGCCGGCGCAGAACCCGCGCCCGGCGCCGGTGACGAGGATGGCGCGCACGTCCGGGTCCGCGGCCGCGCGCTCGAACGCCTCGCGCAGCGCGGTCATCAGCGCGAAGGACAGCGCGTTCATCTGGGCGGGGTTGTTGAGCGTCAGGATCGCGACGGCGCCGTCGCGGGCTTCGATCACGATGGGGGCGGGCGGGGTCTCATGCGTGTCGGTCATGTCGGTTCTCCCAGGGGGGGCAGGGGGGCGGCGGAGGCGGATGCTGCCATGTCCCCTTCCTCCCGGCTTGCGCCAGCGGGCGGGCGCGACGTGCCGGGCTATTGCATAGCAAATTAGTCGGGTATACGGAGTCCGCCAAGCCGCGGCCGACGCGACGCCTTGCTGCCAGGAGGATCCCCCCGATGACCGACATGGCCCCGGCCGCCGCGCCCTCGGACCTTCCGTCCGCCGAACTCGCCTCCCCCCAACTCGCTCCTTCCGAACTTGTCGGCGCCCTCGGCCATGTGCTGCCGCCCGACATGGCGCGCGAGACGGCGGGCCTGATGGCCGAGCTCGCCGACAAGGGCGGGCCCGCGGGGATGGTGATCGCCGCGCTCTCGGTCGTGGCGCTGGCGGTGATCCTGTGGAAGCTGTGGCGGCTGGTCCGGCTCGGCGCCTGGTCGCGCGGCGCCGCGGCGCGGGCGCTGGCCCTGCTGGACGCCGGCGACGCGCAGGCCGCGCT
>NZ_JBSRTQ010000072.1:0-22310 GCF_055129145.1 Albimonas sp.
GGGGGGAGCGATCCCCCCGGCGGCAGCCGCGCGCGGATGGCGTCGGCCAGCGCGCGGGAGGTGCGGCGGATGCGGGCGAGTTCGGCCGTGTCCTGGTGCAGCACCAGCCAGTAGGCGCGGGTGATCCGCGTGGTCTCGGGCAACACCGGGCGCAGCACCGGATGCCGCGCGGCCATGTAGTCGGGCAGCACGCCGAGGCCGCCGCCCGCCAGCACCAGCTCCAGCTGCACCAGCAGCGAGGTGGAGGAGAGCGCCGGCGCGCCGGTCGCCCCGATCTCGGCCAGGTAATCCAGGCCCTTGTCGAAGATCAGGTCGGGCACGTAGCCGACCAGGCGGTGGTCGCGCAGATCCTCGGTGGTGGTCAGCGTCCGCCCGGCCAGATAATCGGGGTGGCCGTAGAGGCGCAGCCTGTAATCGGCGATCTTGCGGATCTTCAGCCGACCGGCGGCGGGGGGCGTGATCGCCACCGCGAAATCCGCCTCGCGCTGGCTGAGCGAGAAGATGCGGGGCAGGGCGACGATCTGGAGTTCCAGCCGGGGATGCGCGACGCAGAGCGCGGCGGCGGCCTCGGTCACCAGATGCGAGGCCGCGCCCTCCGGCATCCCCACCCGCACCGCGCCGGACAGGTCGTGATGGCGCCCGCCGACCTCCATCGCGGCGGCCATGGTCACGCTCTCCATCGCCTCCGCCGCCGGCATCAGCAAGCGCCCGGCCTCGGTCAGGGCGTAGCCGCGGGGCGAGCGGTCGAAGAGTTTCGTCGACAGCGCCGCCTCCAGCGCCGCCACCCGGCGCGACACGGTGGCGTGGTCCACGCCGAGCGCGCGGGCGGCCGAAGTCAGCCGTCCGCTGCGTGCGACGTGCAGGAAAAAACGCATGTCATCCCAGTTCATGGCCGGCGTTGTGCACCAATGCACAACCGTTTTGAACAGATTCCCATTGCCTCGCCGGCTTTTTCGTGAAGGCTTCGCGCTCGAAAACGACCGTCTGGAGGAAGCCGAGATGACCACCGAACTCACCCATTGGATCGACGGCAGGCACGTCAAGGGGACCTCCGGCCGGTTCGCCGACGTCTACAACCCCGCCACCGGCGAAGTGCAGGCCAAGACGCCGCTGGCGTCGACCGAGGAAATTCACGCCGCCGTCATGTCCGCGAAGGCCGCGCAGCCGGCCTGGGCTGCGGTCAACCCGCAGCGCCGCGCCCGCGTGCTGATGGCCTTCGTGCAGCTGCTGCACCGGGACATGGACAAGCTGGCCGAGGCGCTGAGCCGCGAGCACGGCAAGACCCTGCCCGACGCCAAGGGCGACGTGATCCGCGGCCTGGAAGTGGCCGAGTTCTGCATCGGCGCGCCGCATCTGCTGAAGGGCGAATACACCGACGGCGCAGGCCCGGGCATCGACATCTATTCCATGCGCCAGCCGGTCGGCGTCGCCGCGGGCATCACGCCGTTCAACTTCCCCGCCATGATCCCGATGTGGAAATTCTGCCCGGCCATCGCTGCCGGCAACGCCTTCATCCTCAAGCCGTCGGAGCGCGACCCCTCCGTGCCCCTGATGCTGGCCGAGCTGATGAAGGAAGCCGGTCTGCCCGACGGCATCCTGCAGGTGGTCAACGGCGACAAGGGCGCGGTGGACGCGATCCTCGACCATGAGGAGATCGCGGCGGTCGGCTTCGTCGGCTCCACCGCCATCGCGCATTACGTCTATTCGCGCGGCACCGCGGCCGGAAAGCGCGTGCAGTGCTTCGGCGGCGCCAAGAACCACATGATCATCATGCCGGACGCCGACCTCGACCAGGCCGCCGACGCGCTGATCGGCGCGGGCTACGGTGCGGCGGGCGAACGCTGCATGGCGATCTCGGTCGCGGTGCCGGTGGGCGAGAAGACCGCCGACCTGCTGATCGAGAAGCTGATCCCCAAGATCGAGGCGCTGAAGGTCGGCCCCTACACCGCCGGCGACGACGTGGATTACGGGCCCGTGGTCACCGCGCAGGCGCGCGACCGGATCCTCGGCCTGGTCGATCAGGGCGTGAAGGAGGGCGCGACGCTCGCCGTCGACGGCCGCGGCTTCAAGATGCAGGGCTACGAGAACGGCTTCTTCGTGGGCCCCTGCCTCTTCGACAACGTCACCAGGGACATGGAGATCTACAAGCAGGAGATCTTCGGCCCGGTCCTCTCGACCGTGCGCGCCAAGACCTATGAGGAGGCGCTGAGCCTCGCCATGGACCACGAATACGGCAACGGCGTCGCGCTGTTCACCCGCGACGGCGATGCGGCCCGCGATTTCGTGAGCCGGATCAACGTCGGCATGGTCGGCGTCAATGTCCCGATCCCGGTGCCGCTCGCCTATCACACCTTCGGCGGCTGGAAGAAATCGGTGTTCGGCGACCTCAATCAGCACGGGCCCGACGCCTTCCGCTTCTACACCCGCACCAAGACGGTCACCTCGCGCTGGCCGTCGGGCGTGAAGGAAGGGGCGGAGTTCGTCATTCCGACGATGGGCTGATGGACCGGCGGGAAGTCTCGGCCTCCGACGCCCCGCAAAGCAAGGGCGGCTACGCGCCGGCGGTGGAAACCGTCGGCGCGACGCGCACGCTGTGGGTTTCGGGACAGATCCCCGTGACCGCCTCCGGCCAGGTTCCCGAGGGGTTCGAGGCGCAGGCCCGGCAGGTCTGGGCCAATGTCGAGGCGCAGCTGCGCGCCGCGGGCATGGGGCTGTCGGATGTCGTGAAGGTCACGACCTTCCTCTCGGACCGTCGATATGCGATGCCAAATCGACAGGTGCGCACCGAGGCGCTGGGCGATCTGCGCCCGGCGCTGACCGTGATCGTGTGCGATATCTTCGACGAGGCGTGGCTGCTGGAGATCGAGGCGGTGGCCCAGGCCTGAGGGCGCGACGCGGCGGGCCGCGCCCCCGCCCCGGCCCTCCCCCGCAAGCGGGGGAGGGAGGCGCCCGGCCCGCCCGGCGCGACAATAATTGACGCCGCCAAGGCGACCGAGACCGGAGGAGACCCGAGATGGATTTCGCGCTGAGCGAGGAGCAGCAGGCGCTGTTCGACATGGCCCGGGATTTCGGGGCCGAAAAGATCGCCCCCCACGCCGCCCAATGGGACCGCGACGGGGCTTTCCCCCGCTCGATCCTGGAAGAGGCCGGCGCGCTGGGCCTCGCCACCATCTACGTCTCCGAGGAAGCCGGCGGCGCCGGGCTCTCGCGGCTCGACGCGACGCTGGTGTTCGAGGCGCTGTCGATGGCCTGCCCGTCGATCGCCTCCTTCATCTCGATCCACAATATGTGCGCGCGGATGCTCGACATGTATGGGTCCGACGAGCTGAAGGCGAAGTGGATGCCGAAGCTCTCCAGCTTCGAGACCATCGCCTCCTATTGCCTGACCGAGCCGGGCTCGGGCTCCGACGCCTCCGCGCTCCGCACCCGCGCGGTGCGGACCAACGAGGGCTATGAGCTGACCGGCACCAAGGCCTTCATCTCCGGCGGCGGGTTCTCGGACCTCTATTTCGTGATGTGCCGGACGGGCGAGGACGGGCCGCGCGGCATCTCCTGCATCCTGGTCGAGGACGGGGCGGAGGGGCTTTCCTTCGGCGCGAACGAGCGCAAGATGGGCTGGAAGGCGCAGCCCACCGCGCAGGTGCAGTTCGACAGCTGCAAGACCCCCCATGACGCCCTGATCGGCGAGGAGGGGCGCGGCTTCGTCTACGCCATGACCGGGCTCGACGGCGGGCGGCTGAACATCTCCGCCTCGGCGCTGGGCGGCGCGCAGACGGCGCTGAACGCGGCCTCGGTCTACATGGGCCAGCGGCAGGCCTTCGGGAAGACGCTCGACCAGTTTCAGGCGCTGCAGTTCAAGCTGGCGGACATGGAGATCGAGCTTCAGGCCGCGCGCACCTTCCTGCGCCAGGCGGCCTGGAAACTGGACCAGGGGGCGCCCGACGCCACCAAGTTCTGCGCCATGGCCAAGCGTTTCGTCACCGACGCGGCCTTCAAGGTGGCCAACGACGCCTTGCAGCTGCATGGCGGCTACGGCTACCTCGAGGACTACGGCATCGAGAAGATCGTGCGCGACCTGCGCGTGCACCAGATCCTCGAGGGCACCAACGAGATCATGCGCCTGATCACGGCGCGCGCGCTGCTGGCCGAGCGCGGCTGAAGACGACGAGAAGGAAAAGACATGGTTGAACTTATCGTCGCGAAGACCGGCAAGGCGGGGCGTCTGACCCTGAACCGTCCGGACCAGCTCAACGCGCTGACCCACGGCATGGCGCTGGGCATCGAGGCGGCGCTGCTGGACTGGAAGGACGATCCGGAGGTCGCGCTGGTGGTGATCGACGCCGCCCCGGGCCGTGCTTTCGGGGCCGGCGGCGACATCAAGCAGATGTGGGCCCATGGCTCGAAGGGCGATTTCGCCTTCTCGCGCGGGTTCTGGACCGACGAATACCGGATGAATTCGGTGATCGCGACCTATCCCAAGCCCATCGTCACCGTGGTCGACGGCATCGTCATGGGCGGCGGCGTGGGGGTGGCGAGCCACGCCTCGCATCGCGTCGCCTCCGAGAACACGCTGCTGGCGATGCCCGAAACCGGCATCGGCCTGCTGCCGGACGTGGGGGGCACCTGGATTCTGGCGGGCGCGCCGGGGCGGCTTGGCGAATATCTGGGGCTTACGGGCACACGCATCGGCATCGCCGACGCGATCCTCACCGGCTTCACCGACACCTTCGTGCCGTCGTCCGAACTGGCCGCCCTGATCGCCACGCTGGAGGAGACGGGCGACATCTCCGCGGTGACTGCGGCGGCGAAGGACCCGGGCTCCGCCGTCTCGCCGGCCGTGGCGCCGTTCCTGGAGGAGATCCAGCCGCAGATCGACAAGGTCTTCGACGGGACCACCCCGATGGGCATCCTCGAGACGCTGCAGGGCATGGACGCGCCCTGGGCGAAGGACGCGGCCAAGGCGATCGCGCGCGCCTGCCCGCTTTCGGTCGCCTGCACGCTGATCGGGGTGCGCGACACCCGCGACATGGCCAATCTGCAGGAGGCGCTGGCCCATGAGCTGCGCTTCACCTGGCGCAGCCAGGAGATCGGCGAGCTGAACGAGGGCGTGCGCGCCCAGCTGATCGACAAGGACCGCGACCCCAAGTGGAAGTGGCCGAACCTGGAAGACGTGTGGCCCGACCGGGCCATGGCGATGTTCGCCCCGCTTGGCGATGACGAGTTGAAACTATGAGCGGTCTGGTCCTTACCGGCCTTTACGACTCGCCCTTCGTGCGTCGCGCCGCGCTGGCGCTGACCTTCCACGGGCTGGAGTTCACGCGACGCGAGCTGTCGGTGTTCGGCGATTTCGACGCGGTGCTCAAGATCAACCCGCTCGGCCGCGCGCCGGCGCTGGAGATGGAGGACGGCCGCGTTCTCGTCGACAGCCGCGCCATCGTGGAATGGGTGGAGAGCTGGGCCGATCCCGAGCGGGACCGCCTGACCCCGCGGGAGCGGGAGGACCTGCTGGCCGACCTGAAGATCGAGAGCATCGCCATCGGTCTGGCCGAGATCGCGGTCGCGGCGAGCCTGGAGGGTCGTCGCGCCCCGGGCCTCACCGACCCGGCGCGGACCGAGCGTCTGGGCCGGCAGCTGGAATCGGCGCTGGACTGGCTGGAGACGCGGGCGGGCGACGGCACGATCTCGGCCGATACGGCCAGCCGCGGGGTGTTCGCGGTGGTCTGCGCCGCGACCTACGTGGCCGACCGGCATCCGGGCGTCTACGCCGCCGACCGGCGCAAGGCGCTGGAGGCGCTGCGGCTCGGCTGGGAAGCGCGCGAGCCGTTTTCGCAGATCCCCTTCCCCGCCGGCTGACGGGGCCGGACGGGGGCGGCGACGACATCAAGGCGCGATAACGGCGCCAAGGGAGGAACGGGCATGAAGATCGGGTTCATCGGTCTGGGCAACATGGGCGCGCCGATGGCGGCCAATCTGGCGAAGGCGGGGCACGAGGTCACCGGCTTCGACGTGGCCGGCGTCACGGCCGAGGGCTGCGTCGCCGCCGCCTCCGCCGCGGAGGCCGCGGCGGGGCGCGACGCGGTGATCACCATGCTCCCCAACGGCGAGATCCTCGCCCGCGTCGCGGCGGAGATCGTGCCGGCGATGCAGGCCGGGGCGGTGTTCGTCGACTGCTCCACCGTCGATGTGGACAGCGCGCGGGGCGCCCATGAGGCGGCCGGCGCCGCGGGGCTCCTGTCGGTGGACGCGCCGGTTTCGGGCGGCGTCGGCGGGGCCGCGGGCGGCACGCTGACCTTCATGGCCGGCGGGTCGGACGAGGCTTTCGCGTCGGCGAAGCCGCTGTTCGACATCATGGGCGCCAAGGCGGTGCATTGCGGGACCGCGGGCGCGGGCCAAGCCGCCAAGATCTGCAACAACATGGTGCTGGGCATCTCGATGATCGGGGTGTGCGAGGCGTTCAACCTCGCCGACAAGCTGGGCCTCGACCGTCAGGCGATGTTCGACGTGGTCTCGACCTCGTCGGGCCAGTGCTGGTCGATCAACACCTATTGCCCCGCCCCGGGCGTGGGCCCGACCAGCCCCGCCGACAACGCCTACAAGCCCGGCTTCGCCGCCGAGCTGATGCTGAAGGACCTGCGCCTGAGCCAGCAGGCCGCCGACGCGGTCGGCGCGCCGACCCCGATGGGCGCCAAGGCGATGGAGCTCTACGACGCCTTCGTGGGCGAGGATGGCAAGGGCCTGGATTTCTCGGCCATGCTGCCCCGTCTGGCGAAGATGAACCGCTGAGGCGGGCTATTCCGCCCGAACCAGCCGGGTCCTGAACCAGTCGACGAGCCCGTCGAACCCGATCTCTCCCGCCGCCGCGGCGACGACGAGATCGTCGATGGGCTCGTCGTCGGGAATGTCGAGCCGCCAGCCGCTGCGCTCGATCAGCGTTTCGACCAGGATCCACGCGGTGCGCTTGTTGCCATCCACGAAGGCGTGGTTGCCGACGATGCTTTCCAGAAGCGCGGCGGCCTTTCGATGCAATGGTCGATGGTAGCCGGAATAGGGGCGCGCCAGCGCGGATTCGAGCGAGTTCAGGTTCAGAACACCCGGCCGGCCGCCACGCCTGAGCGCATCGTCGTGCGCTTCAATCGCGTCGCTCAAACTGACGCGGTAATGTCGCTTACCGATTTGCCAGTCTTTCGAGGGCGGCGCTTCTGCGGTTGGAAATCTTTTCGATCGTCTCCACCGACTTCGGCCGCGTCAAGTGAACACTCGTTCCCAATCGCACTGACACCAAGGCACCCGTGTCGGCCTCGCGTGTGATCGCCCCGCCCTTTACGACTTCACTTCGGGTCGTTTTGACCGTGCTCTTCACGACGTTTTTCGGAGTGGATTTCGACATCTCGGCATTGCCCATGGCGCGACGGCCTCGAAGGCTCATCTTCTGACACGCAAAGATAGGTGATCGTCGCCCCACCGCCAAGCGGTTTGGCTCAGGCGCGGCGCAGGCGGATCACAACGTCGACCTTGGCGATCTCGGTGCCTTCGGGGGCGTCGGGCAGACGTTCGATCTTCACCGAGTCGCGGGGCGCGTCGGTGAGGCGGCCGTCATCCTCCCAGTAGAAATGCGGATGATCCTCGATCCGGGTGTCGTAATAGCTGCGCGCGCCATCCACCGTGATCTCGGCCAGCAGGCCCGCCTCGGTGAAGCTGCGGAGCGTGTTGTAGACGGTGGCGAGGCTCACCGGCTCCCCCGCGCCCTGGGCCGCGTCATGCAGCGTCTCGGCGGTCACGTGGCGGTTGCGGCCGTCGCCGGCCAGCAGCAGCGCAAGCGCCCGCCGCTGCCGCGTCGGGCGCAGCCCGGCCCGGGACAGCCAGCGCCCGGCACGCATCTGGGCTTCCGCCCCCATTGCAGTCGAAAGTTCGTCCATGCCGCATGAATACGGTGCGAAACCCCTGCGCTTCAAGAGATTCATTGCGATTTCCCGCCCATCCCCCCGCTTTGCGCCGCTTGCGCCGCATTCCCCGCGGGTGTTAGGGACACTCCGACCTAACACGCAACGGCAGGGACGCACGGGACCGGCATGACGATCGAGCGGGCGAACAGCTACGACTACGAGGGCCTGATGGCCTGCGCGCGCGGCGAGCTTTTCGGGGCGGGCAACGCCCAGCTTCCCGCGCCGCCGATGCTGATGGCCGATCGCATCACCTCCATCGCCGAAACCGGCGGGGCCCATGACAAGGGCCACGTCACCGCGGAATTCGACGTGAAGCCGGATCTCTGGTTCTTCCAGTGCCACTTCATCGGCGACCCGGTGATGCCCGGCTGCCTCGGCCTCGACGCGCTGTGGCAGCTGACCGGCTTCTTCCTCGGGTGGAAGGGCATGCCCGGCCGCGGCCGCGCGCTCGGCGTCGGCGAGGTGAAGTTCTCCGGCATGGTGACGCCGGCGGTGAAGACGATCCGCTACGAGGTTTCGATGAAGCGGGTCATCGACCGCAAACTGAAACTCGGCATCGCCGACGGGGTTATGTTCGCCGACGACGCCCCCATCTATGCCACGAGCGACATGCGTGTGGGACTGTTTCAGGACGCCTGAGAGCCGCCGACCGCAAGCGTCCGGGCCCGCGCCCGGACCGCGACCGGGACCGGCGCGCCAGGCCGCGCGAGTTCGCGCAGAGAAGACAGGCTAAGGGAGGCCCGAATGCGGCGCGTCGTCATCACAGGTCTGGGGATCGTCTCCTCCATCGGCAATTCGGCCCAAGACGTGCTGGACAGCCTGCGCGAGGGCAAGTCCGGCATCTCGGCCGCGCCCGATTACACCGAGCACGGCTTTCGCTGCCAGGTGCACGGGGCCCCGCAGATCGACCTCGCCGCGCTCGTCGACAAGCGCAACCTGCGCTTCATGGGCGAAGGCGCGGCCTATAACTTCGTGGCGATGGAACAGGCGATCGCCGATGCCGGGCTGGAGGAACGCGACGTCTCCAACCCCCGCACCGGGCTGATCATGGGCTCCGGCGGCCCATCGACCAAGAACCTGTTCCAGGCCCACAAGATCGTCATCGAGAAGGGCAGCCCCAAGCGCATGGGGCCGTTCATGGTCACCCGCGGCATGAGCTCGACCAACTCGGCCTGCCTCGCGACGCCCTTCAAGATCAAGGGCGTGAACTACTCGATCACCTCGGCCTGCTCGACCTCGGCCCATTGCATCGGCTCGGGCGTGGAGCAGATCCAGTTCGGCAAGCAGGACGTGGTCTTCGCCGGCGGCGGCGAGGAGCTGGACTGGACGCTGAGCTGCCTGTTCGACGCGATGGGCGCGATGTCGTCGAAATACAACGACACGCCGACCACCGCGTCGCGCGCCTTCGACAAGACCCGCGACGGCTTCGTCATCGCCGGCGGCGCCGGGGTCGTGGTGCTCGAGGAACTGGAGCACGCCAAGGCCCGCGGCGCGAAGATCTACGCGGAAGTCACCGGCTACGGCGCCACGTCCGACGGCTACGACATGGTCGCGCCCTCGGGAGAGGGGGCGGAGCGGTGCATGCAGCTGGCGCTCTCCACGCTCGGCGACCGCAAGGTGCAGTATATCAACGCCCACGGCACCTCGACGCCGGCCGGCGACGTGACCGAGGTCAAGGCCGTGCGCCGCGTCTTCGGCGACGACCAGCCGGTGATCTCGTCGACCAAGTCGCTGACCGGGCACAGCCTGGGCGCGACCGGCGTGCAGGAGGCGATCTATTGCCTGCTGATGCTGCAGAACGATTTCGTCACCGCGTCGGCCAATATCACCGAGCTCGACCCCGAACTGCATGCGGACGAGATCGCGACCACGCGGATCGACGATGCCGGGCTCGACACCGTGATCTCGAATTCCTTCGGGTTCGGCGGAACCAATGCGACGCTGGCGCTCAGCCGGTATCACGGCTGAGGACGGAGGGATGGGCGAGATGGTCAAGGGTCTTATGACCGGCAAGCGCGGGCTCATCATGGGCGTCGCGAACGATCACTCCATCGCCTGGGGCGTGGCCAAGGTTCTGCACGAACATGGCGCCGAACTCGCGTTCACCTATCAGGGCGAGAATTTCGGCAAGCGGGTGAAGCCGCTGGCGGACAAGCTGGGCGTGAAGCATCTGATGCCGGCGGATGTGCAGGACGAGGCCTCGCTCGACGCGGTGCGCGACGAACTGGCGGAGTCGTGGGGGCATGTGGATTTCCTGATCCACGCCATCGCCTATTCCGACAAGAACGAGCTGCAGGGCCGCTTCGCCGACACCAGCCGGGCGAACTTCCTGAACTCGCTGGACATCTCCTGCTATTCCCTGGTGGACATGTCGCGGCGGATGCTGCCGCTGATGCAGGGGGGCGGGTCGATCGTGACCATGTCCTATCTGGGCGCGCAGCGGATCATGCCGAATTACAACGTCATGGGGGTCGCCAAGGCGGCGCTCGAGGCGTCGGTGCGGTATCTGGCCAACGATCTCGGGCCGCAGGGCATCCGGGTGAATGCGCTGAGCCCGGGGCCGATGCGCACGCTGGCCGGTTCGGCCGTGGGCGGGGCACGCAGGGTCTACAAGGCGGTCGCCGACAACGCGCCGATGCGGGCCAACGCGACGCTCGACCATATCGGCGGGGCGGCGATGTATCTCTGCTCGGACTACGGCGCGTCGACCACCGGCGAGGTGATCTTCGTCGACGGCGGCTACCACGCCATCGGCATGGCCCAGCTGGAAAACCTGGCGCCGATCCAGAGCTGAGGGACTGGGCCTTCGCTGACGGACAGGCCGGCCGCGAGGCCGGCTTTGGGTGCGAAGCGCGTCGGCTCGCGCTTCGGCGAAGGCGCGCCCCCGATACGATCCGCGGGTCCGCCTTGTCCTGCGGCGGCGCAAGTCCGCGGGCGTTCAGACGATCTTCTTCTTGATCGCCTCGCGCCACACGGTGAACAGGCCTGCCGCGATGACCAGCGCCGCGCCGAAAATCACCGGCCCCTCCAGCACCTCGCCGAACAGGAACACGCCGGTCATCGCGCCCAGCATGGTCTGCAGATATTGCACCGGCTGGATCACCACGGCGTCGGTGCTCTCCAGCGCCTTGATGAAGAAGAAATGCCCGGTGGCGCCGGTGCAGCACAGGATGGCGAGCCAGCCCCAGTCCGCGAGCGTAAGGTTGGTGAGGTAGAACGGGCCGATGAAGCTCATCACCAGCATCCCGCCGATGCCGGTGTAGAAGAAGGTGGTCGTCGCGGTGTCGCCCCGGCTGACCAGCCGCGTCATCACCCCGTAGGTGGCGATGCCGGCGACCGCGAGCATCGCGATCCAGATATCCCCGTCGAACATCGCAGGGCCCGGCTGCAGGATGATCAGCACCCCGATGCAGCCGACCCCGATGGCGGTCCAGCGCCGCCAGCCCACCGCCTCCTTCAGCACGGGCACCGAGAGGGCCGCGACCAGCAAGGGGGCGGCGGCGAAAAGGGCCATGGTCTCGGCGAGGCCCACCTTGGCGAAGGCGGTGATCGCCACCACCACCTGCAACGCCAGCAATGCGCCGCGGATCAGCTGCAAGGGCAGGTTGGCCGACCGCGCCGCCTGCCTTATGCCGCCGGGCGCGCGGGCCGCGACCACCAGCACGAACAGCCCGAAGGTCCAGTAGCGGACCGCCACGATGAAGAACGGCGGGTAATTCTGGGCCAGGTGCTTGGAGATGCCGTCCTGCGCCGCGAAGATGCAGACGGCGAGCAGCATGAAGCTCAGGCCCCGGCGGGCGCTTTGGGGAACCATGTCGAATCCGGGCGGTGAGAGGGATCAGCGACGATCGGCTCACGGCCGGAACCGTAAGCAACGCTGACCTCTGTGAACCGCGTAGACGGCCGTGCGTCAAGCCTTCCGCATGCATGGCCGGCGCCCGGCGCGCGCATGTCGCGCCGATCCGAGGCGCCGGCCGCCCGTCTGCCGCGCGATCGGGCGCCCTCAGTCGACCTGCAGCTCCGCCGGCACGAAGCCGCGGTTCCAGGTCGGGGAGATCAGGATCTCGTTCACGCAGACATGGGCCGGGCTCTCGGCCACGAAGCGCACGGCGCGGCCGAGGTCGTCGGCCTGCAGCATCCGGGCGCGGATGGCCTGAGACGGCGGGATCGGCCGCTTGTCCATGATCGGCGTGTTGACCTCTCCGGGCATGATCACGCAGGAGCGGATGCCGTTATGCCCTTCCTCCATGTTGATCGAGTGGCTGAGCGCCACCACCCCGTGCTTGGACGCGTTGTAGGCGGGCCCGGTCATCTTGGAGGCGTGTCGCCCCGCCCAGGACGACACCATGATGATCAGTCCGCCCCCGGTTCCGCGCATGGCGTTCATCACCGGGATCGCGCAGTTCATCACCCCGGTCAGGTTGATGTCGACCACCTGGCGGAAGGCGCTGGCGGTGATCTCGGCGGTGGTGCGTTTGGGGACGTTGATGCCGGCATTGGCCACCAGGATCTCGATCTTGCCGAGCCGGGCGGAGATGTCGGCGACGGCCGCCGCCACCGCATCTTCGTCGACCACGTCCACCGGCAATGCCTCGGCCTTGCCGCCTGTCGCCGCGATGTCGGCCGCGACCCGCCCGATCTCCTCGGCCCGGCGGCCCGAGAGCACCACCGTCGCCCCGGCCTCGGCCAGGGCGCGGGCCGCGGCCTCGCCGATGCCGCCGCCCGCGCCCGTCACCCAGGCGATCTGTCCGTTGAGCGTGCCCATGCCCGTATCCTCCCGCTTCTTTTCCGGTTCGCGCCCGCTCCGGGGCGCAGGCGAAGCCTAGACCCATGGCGGCCCGGAGGGGAAGCGGGGCGGGAACGTGACGTCAAGCCCGAAGGTTTTCCGTCGAGACTTGATCCCGATCAAATCGCGCCGCGGCGCGGAGGCGCATGAGGAGGGCGCGCCCGCTTCGGGGCGCGGATCGCCGATCATCGGAGCGCCCCATGCGCCAGCCTTTCTTCGCCGCCCTCGCCGCGGCCGCCGCCCTTTCCGCCGCTTTCGCGCCCGCGGCGCGGGCCGAGGACTCGTTCTTCGCCGCCGACTACAACGGCGACTGGCTGGTTCGCCTGCGCGGGCTCGCCGTGCTGCCGAACGAGGATCTGCACGCCATCGGCGCCCCTGGCTCCGACGCGTCGATCTCGGACTCGGTCGTGCCCGAGCTCGACATCACCTATTTCTTCACGCCGAATTTCGCGGCCGAGCTGATCCTGGGCACAACGCCGCATGACGTGAAGGGCAAGGGCGCGCTGGCCGGGGCCGATATCGGCTCGGTCTGGCTGCTGCCGCCGACGCTGACCGCGCAGTATCATGTGACCGGGCTGGGCGACCTGCTGGGCGTGCCGGGGCTGAACAAGCTGAAGCCCTATGTCGGGGCCGGCGTGAATTACACGATGTTCTACAACGAGGACGCCGGGCAGTTCTCCAAGATCCGCTACGACAACGCCTTCGGCGCGGCGCTGCAGATCGGCGTGGATTATGAGATCGGCGACGGGCTCTACCTGAACGCCGACGTCAAATACATCATGCTCAGCACCGATTGGTCGATCAACGGCGGCGCGGTCCGGGGCGATGTCGACATCAACCCGCTGCTGGTCGGCGTCGGCATCGGCTACCGTTTCTGAGGCGTTCAGGCGGGGGGCTCGTCCGGGCCGCCCGTCGCCTTGCGCCGCTCGCACGGCGCCTCCGCCTCGGCCTGGCCGCGGGCCAGCGCCTCCGCCGCGAAGTCGATGAAGGCGCGCGGCCCCGGCAGCAGGCCGCGGCGCGACGGGTAGACCAGGTGCATGACCCCGCCCGCGCCCACCCAGCCCGGCAGCACCTGTTCCAGCCGCCCGGCCTCCAGCGCCTCCACGCATTCCGAGATCGGCATCAGGCACACGCCCAGGCCCGCCTCCGCCGCCAGGCGCAGCGCGGCGAAGTCGCCGGTGGAGAAGCGGGGTTCGCCCTCGATCACCGCCGTGGCGCCGTCGGGACCGTTCACCCGCCAGGACACCCGGCGGGCCCGTTCGCTGCGGTCGAGCAGGGGGAGGTCGGCCACCTGTTCGGTCCGGGTCGGGCGGCCGGCGGCGTCGAGCAGCGCGGGCGCCGCCACCAGCATGGCGCGCGTGGGGCCGACGATGCGCACCTGAAAATCCGCCTCCCCCTCCAGCCGTTCGCGCACCCGCAGCGCCACGTCGATGCCCTCCTCGATCAGGTCGACGCGGCGGTTGGTCAGCATCAGATGCACCCGCAGCCGGGGATGGGCGGCGAGGAAGGCCGGCAGGCCGAGCACGATGGGCCGCTCCGCCCCGATCGGGCAGGAGACGCGCACCAGCCCCTGCGGCTCGGCATGGCGACGGGCGGCGAGCGCTTCGATGGCGTCGGCTTCGGCCAGCGCGGCGCGGGCATGGGCCAGCACTTCCAGCCCGGTCGGCGTGACCGAGATCCGGCGGGTGGAGCGTTCCACCAGCCGCAGGTTCAGCCGCGCCTCCAGCCCCGCCAGCCGCCGGCTGACGCGGGATTTGGGGATCGAAAGCGCCCGCCCCGCGGCGGAGAAGCCGCCATGGTCGGCCACCGCCACGAACAGGGCCAGATCGTCGAGGTCGGTCAACGCCATTGTCCCACCCATGGAACGCGCAGTCCTGAAATACCGCGCTTATCGGGAGGTCGTTCTGCGGCCATCTAGGGTGCACCGCAACACAAGAATAAGGAAGATCGCGCGATGAAAGTGCTTCACGTCGACTCCAGCATCACCGGCGAGGCTTCCGTGTCCCGCCGCCTGTCGTCCGAGATCGTGTCCGCGCTGGCCGCCCAGGGCGCCGAGGTCGCCCGGCTCGACCTGACGGCCAGCCCGTTCCCGCATCTGGACGGGCCTGAGATGGCGATGGCGCGCGCCGGCGCCGCCGCGCCCGACGACGCGGTCGCAGCCCTGTCCAAGCGCGCCGGCGAGGCCCTGGCCGAGTTCCTCGCCGCCGACGTGGTGGTGATCGGGGCGCCGATGTACAATTTCTCGGTGCCGAGCCAGCTCAAGGCATGGATCGACCGTCTGGCCGTGCCGGGCGCGACCTTCCGCTACACCGAGACCGGGCCCGAGGGTCTGGCCGGCGGCAAGACCGTGATCGTCGCCTCCAGCCGCGGCGGGATCTATTCCGAGGGGCCGGCCGCGCCGATGGATTTCCAGGAGTCGTTCCTGCGCGGCGTGTTCGGCTTCATGGGCGTCACCGACCTGCGCTTCGTGCGGGCCGAGGGCATCGCCTTTGGGCCTGAGGCCGCGACCAAGGCCATCGAGGCCGCCATCGCCGGCATCGACGCCGCCATCGCCCCGGCGGCGCAGAAGGCCGCCTGACGGTCCGGGCGGCGGGGCTTCCCGCCGCCCCTCATCCGCTGACACGAAAAAGGGCCCCGTCGCCGGGGCCCTTTTTCATGTCCTGCCGGCGGAAGCCGGCGGCGCGCCCCGCCCGAGGGCGAGGGCGCCGACCCGGATCAGGCCTGCTCGGCGATCTCGGCGCCGGTTTCCTGGTCGACGACCTTCATCGACAGGCGGGTCTTGCCGCGGTCGTCGAAGCCCATCAGCTTGACGCGGACCTCCTGCCCTTCCTTGACCAGCTCCTTGGGGTTGGCCCCCCGCTCGTTGGTCATCTGGGACACGTGGACCAGACCGTCGCGCTTGCCGAAATAGTTCACGAAGGCGCCGAAATCCATGATCTTGACGACCTTGCCCTTGTAGATCCGGCCCACTTCGGGCTCGGCCACAATGGAGTCGATCATCTCGCGCGCCTTCTCGATGCAGGACGCGTCGGGGGAGGCGATCTTGATCAGGCCGTCGTCGTTGATGTCGACCTTGGCGCCCGACTCCTCCACGATGGAGCGGATGACCTTGCCGCCGGACCCGATCACTTCACGGATCTTGTCGGTGGGGATCTGCATGGTCTCGATGCGCGGCGCGTGGACGGAGAACTCGGTGCGGTTGGAGTTCAGCGCCTTCGACATCTCGCCCAGGATGTGCAGACGGCCGTCCTTGGCCTGGGCCAGGGCCTGCTCCATGATCGCGGGCGTGATGCCGGCGATCTTGATGTCCATCTGCAGCGAGGTGATGCCGTTCTCGGTGCCGGCCACCTTGAAGTCCATGTCGCCGAGGTGATCCTCGTCGCCCAGGATGTCGGTGAGCACCGCGAACTGCCCGTCGGGCTGCAGGATCAGGCCCATCGCCACGCCGGCCACGGGGGCCTTCAGCGGCACGCCCGCGTCCATCATCGACAGCGAACCGCCGCAGACGGAAGCCATCGAGGAGGAGCCGTTCGACTCGGTGATCTCCGACACGATGCGGATCGTGTAAGGGAACTCGGTCGCCGGCGGCAGCACCGCCTGCAGCGCGCGCCAGGCCAGCTTGCCATGGCCGATCTCGCGACGGCCCGGGCCGGACATGCGGCCGGTCTCGCCCACCGAATACGGGGGGAAATTGTAGTGCAGCAGGAACCGCTCGCGCCAGTCGCCTTCCAGCGCGTCGATGATCTGCTCGTTGTCGCCGGTGCCGAGCGTGGTGACGACCAGCGCCTGGGTCTCGCCGCGGGTGAACAGCGACGAGCCGTGGGTCCGGGGCAGGACCGAGGTCTCGGCCAGGATCGGGCGCACGGTGGTCAGGTTGCGGCCGTCGATGCGGGTGCCGGTGGCGATCACGTCGCCGCGCAGAACCTCGGACTCGAGCTTCTTGAAGCAGTCCTTCAGCGCGGTCGAATCCGCCTTCTCATCGTCGGTCAGGCCGGCCTTCACGGTGTCGCGGGCGCCGGAGATCGCGGTGGTGCGCTGCTGCTTGTCGCGGATGGCGAAGGCGGCGCGCATCGCGGTCTCGCCCAGGTCCTTGACGCGGCCGTAGAGGGTCGAGCGGTCGGGGGCCTGGAAGTCGAAGGGCTCCTTCGCCGCGGCCTCGGCCATGTCGATGATCAGGTCGATCACCGGCTGCATCGACCGGTGGCCGAAGGTGACGGCGCCCAGCATCTGCTCTTCCGACAGCTCGTAGGCCTCGGACTCGACCATCATCACGGCGTCCTTGGTGCCGGCGACGACGAGGTTCAGGCGCTGATCGGGCTTTTCGTTGAGCTTGTTCATGTCCTCGACCCGCGGGTTCAGGACATATTCGCCATCGACGTAGCCGACGCGGCAGGCGCCGATCGGCCCCATGAACGGGACGCCCGACAGGGTCAGCGCGGCGGAGGCCGCGATCATCGCCAGCATGTCGGGGTCGTTCTCGAGGTCATGGCTGAGAACGGTGCAGACCACCTGGGTCTCGTTCTTGAAGCCGGGCACGAACAGCGGGCGGATCGGACGGTCGATGAGGCGCGAGGTCAGCGTCTCCTTCTCCGTGGGGCGCGCTTCGCGCTTGAAGAAGCCGCCGGGGATCTTGCCGGCCGCGTAATACTTTTCCTGATAGTGGACGGTCAGCGGGAAGAAATCCAGACCTTCCTTGGGCTTCTTGTCGAAGGTGACGGCGGCGTGGACCGTGGTCTCGCCCAGCGTGGCCATGACCGAACCGTCGGCCTGGCGCGCGACGCGGCCGGTCTCGAGCGTGAGGGTCTCGCCGCCCCATTCGATCGACTTCTTGGTGATCTCGAACATTTCGCTTCCTTCCAGCGGACGGACGCCCCTGCGTCCTCCGCGCGTCGACTCCGCGCAGCGGAGCGGGCCCCGGTTATCGCAACGCTTCGACCCGGGGCCATGGGGCGGAAACGAACGGACGGATGGGGGCGCGCCCCCGGGCAGGTCGGAGGCGAACCCCCGGATATGCGGCGACCGCCCCCGGCGATGAAGCCTTGCGGGGGCGGTGGGTCTTGGACCTCAGGCGCGCCGCGACGCCCGGGAATGCGTCAAGGCGCGCCGGGGTCGGCGCGCCTTGCGGAATGGGTCAGCGGCGGATGCCGAGCCGGGAGATGATGGACTGGTACCGTTCCACGTCCTTGCCCTTCACGTAGTCGAGCAGCTTGCGACGCTGGGCGACCATCTTGAGAAGACCACGGCGGGAGTGGTTGTCCTTCTTGTGCTCCTTGAAGTGCTCGGTCAGGTTGGTGATCCGCTCGGTCAGGATCGCGACCTGGACTTCGGGCGAACCGGTGTCGCCTTCCTTGGTCGCGTATTCCTTGATCAGGGCTTCTTTCCGATCGACGGTGATCGACATCGGGGGCCTCCATGGGCTTGAGGGGAGAGGACCGCGCGGCTGCGCGATCTTCGCCATCGGCCGGCGCCGGGATGTCGTCCAGCACGGTCGGTGACGAAGGCGTCCCTATGCAACGGATCGCCGCGGATGAAAAGGGGAAATACAGGCCTGACGCCGCGCTTTCCGCGTGCAAACACGGTTTTCGGGGCGCTTAGTCGTTCGAAGAGGGCTCCGCCGCCGGCTCGGCCTCGATCTCGGGGGGCAGGAACACACGGTTGGGCTTCAGCCGTCCGCCCTGCCACACGCCCATCGCCACCGCCTCGCCGCCGCAGGACGCCCAGGCGGCGTCGCCCCACTGGAGGTCGGCCGGCGCGGAATGGGCGGCGCCTTCCCGCCCCATCCGCAGGTCGGCGGCGGCGGTCGGGGTGACCCGGACCTCGGGCAGCTCGGCCAGGCCCGCGGCCACCGGCAGGATCGGGGCGCTCCAATGCGCGTCGCGGAATCCGTCCAGCGCGGCGAAATGCACGGCATCCTCGATGGAGAACGGACCCGCGGACAACCGCCGCAGCGCCGACACGTGGGCGTGGCACCCGAGCGCTTCGCCCAGATCGCGGGCGATGGCGCGGACATAGCCGCCCTTGCCGCAGACCATCTCGAATTCCGCATGGTCGGCGTCGGGCATCGCGATCAGCTCCAGCGACGCCATGTGCAGCGGGCGGGCCTTGAGCGCGAATTCGGCGCTGTCGCGGGCGAGGTCATAGGCCCGTTCGCCATCCACCTTCACCGCGGAGAACTGCGGCGGCACCTGCATGATATCGCCGAGAAAGGCGGGGATCGCGGCGCGGATCCCGGCTTCGTCGGGGCGCGCGTCGGAGGTGGCGATGGCTTCGGTCTCGCCGTCATCCGACGCGGTGGCGATGCCCCAGCGGGCGGTGAAGCGGTAGCGCTTCAGCCCGTCGGAGGCGACCGGCACGGCCTTGGTCGCCTCGCCGAACGCGATCACCAGCAGCCCGGTGGCCAACGGATCGAGCGTGCCGGCATGACCGGCCTTGCGTGCCTGCAACGCCCAGCGGGCTTTCGAGACCACGTCGGTGGACCCGACGCCCAGCGGCTTGTCGATCAGCAGCCAGCCGTCGACCGGCCGACCCTTCCTGCGCCGACCCACGGCCTCAAAGCTCCCGCTTTTCGTCTTCGGTTGCGTCGTCCTCGTCGGGCGCCTCGATGTCCTTGCGGACCCGGTGTTCGGACAGCAGGCGGCGGGTCTCGTCCATCTGGTCGAAGGACTTGTCGGCGTGGAATTTCAGATCGGGGGAGAACTTGAGCTTGATCTCGCGGGTCACCATCCGGCGCAGCTCATGCTTGTTCTTGGCGAGCAGGACCAGCACGTCCTCCACCCCCACCCCGCCGAGCGGCATCACGTAGACGTCGGCATGGCGCAGATCGGTGGACATCCGGGCCTCGGACACGGTGATCGAGAACCGCTCGAGCTCATGGTCATGCAGATCGCCGCGCATCAGCACGTCGGCGATGGCGCGACGCACGATCTCGCCGACCTTGAGCTGGCGCTGGGACGGGCCGCGGCCTACGCGTGGATTGGACATGTCAGGCTCCTCCAGAAGGCCGGGGTGATAGCGTCATCGCCGGGCCCGCGCAATCGCGCGGGGCCGAAATGCGAACCGGCCGGGGCTTTCGCCCCGGCCGGTGCAGAGTTCAAGCGATCCGCAAGGCTCAGAGCGTGCGCGCGATCTCTTCCGTGGTGAAGATCTCGATCACGTCGCCCGCGCGGATGTCTTCGTAGTTCTCGAAGGCCATGCCGCATTCGGTGCCCGACCGGACCTCGGGCACTTCGTCCTTGAACCGCTTCAGGGTCTTCAGCTTGCCCTGATGGATCACGACGTTGTCGCGCAGCAGGCGGACGCCCGCCGAACGGCGCGCCACACCCTCGGTGACCTCGCAGCCGGCGACCTTGCCCACGTTGGAGACGTGGAAGACTTCCTTGATCTTCGCGTAGCCGATGAAGGTCTCGCGGACTTCCGGCTTGAGAAGACCCTGGGCCGCCAGTTTCACGTCATCCACGAGATCGTAGATGATCGAGTAATAGCGGATCTCCACGCCCTTCTGATGGGCGGCTTCGCGCGCCGGGGCGTTCGCCCGGACGTTGAAGCCGATCAGCGGGGCCTTGGACGCCTCGGCGAGGCCCACATCGGTCTCGGTGATCGCGCCGACGCCGGAATGCAGCACGCGGACGCGGACGTTCTCGTTGCCGATCTTCTCCAGCGCCTGGACGATCGCCTCGGTCGAGCCCTGGACGTCGGCCTTCAGCAGCACGGGCAGTTCGGCCACGTCCTCGTCGGCCTTGGCCTGGGCCAGAAGCTGATCGAGCGAGGCGCGCGGACCCGAAGCGACCAGCTTGTCGCGGGACTGACGCTGACGGTAGTCGGCGATCTCGCGGGCCTTGGCCTCCGATTCCACCACGTTGAGCACGTCGCCGGCGCCCGGGGTGCCCTGGAGACCCAGAACCTCGACCGGAACCGACGGACCGGCCTCGTCGACCCGCTCGCCCTTGTCGTTGAGCAGGGCGCGCACGCGGCCCCACTGCTCGCCGACCACGAAGATGTCGCCGCGCTTCAGGGTGCCGCGCTGGATGAGGACCGTGGCGACGGGGCCGCGGCCGGTGTCCAGCTTGGCCTCGATCACGGCGCCTTCGGCGGCGCGATCGGGGTTGGAGCGCAGCTCCAGGATTTCCGCCTGCAGCGCGATGGCCTCGAGCAGGGTGTCGAGCCCGGCCCCGGTCTTGGCCGAGACCTCCACGTCCTGCACGTCGCCCGACATGGCCTCGACGACCACCTCGTGGCGCAGCAGCTCCTGGCGGACCTTGTTCGCATCGGCGCCCGGCTTGTCGACCTTGTTGATCGCGATGATCATCGGGACGTTGGCGGCCTTGGCGTGGTGGATGGCCTCGATGGTCTGGGGCATCACCGCGTCGTCGGCGGCGACCACCAGGATCACGATGTCCGTCACCTGCGCGCCACGGGCCCGCATCGAGGTGAAGGCGGCGTGGCCCGGGGTGTCGAGGAAGGTGATCGGGGCGCCCGATTCGGTCGTGACCTGGTAAGCGCCGATATGCTGCGTGATGCCGCCGGCTTCGCCCGAGACCACGTTGGTCTTGCGGATCGCGTCCAGCAGCGAGGTCTTGCCGTGGTCCACGTGGCCCATGATCGTGACGATCGGGGCGCGCGCCTGCAGGTTCTCTTCGACGTCTTCGACGGTATCGATGGCCTGCTCCACATCCGAGTCCGACACGCGGACCACGGTATGGCCGAATTCCTCGACCACCAGCATGGCGGTGTCGGCATCCAGCGTGTCGTTGATCGTGACCATCATGCCGGACTTGAACAGCATCTTGACCACGTCGGCCGCACGCTCGGCCATGCGGTTGGCGAGCTCCTGCACGGTGATCGCGTCGGGCAGGTTCACGCTGCGCATGACCTTTTCGCGCGGCTCTCCGCTGCCCCGACCCTGGCGCTTCTGACGCTCCTGCTTGCGGCGCATTGCGGCGAGCGAGCGCGTGCGCCCGCCATCGTCGCCCGACGTCGCATGGGTGATCGTCAGCTTGCCCGAGCGGCGACGCTCGTCGCCCGCCCGGCCGCGGCCCGGCTTCTTGTCGTCGGCCGGCGCCGGCCCCACGGCGCGCTTGGGCAGCGCGCGCATGGTGCGATCCTTGCCCTCGCCCTCGGCAGGGGGCGGGCCGGTGGTGATGTCGCTCTGCGGCGCGCCGGGCACGTTCTGGGCCGCACGGGCCCGCTCGCGGTCCCGCTTCTCGGCCTCGGCCTTGCGCTTGGCGTCCTCCTCGGCGGCGAGCCGCTCGGACTCCTCGCGCTCGCGGCGGATCTGCTCTTCGGCCTCCTTGCGCTCACGCTCCTCCTTCTCGCGGAGAAGGCGATGACGCTCGGCCTCGCGCTCCTTGGTTTCCGCCTCTTCCTTGAGACGGCGCGCGCCCTCGTTGGCCTTGGCGGCCTCGAGCGCCTTCTTGCGGCGCTCGTATTCCTCGGGCGAGAGGCTTTTCAGGACCGCGCCGCGGCCGGGGCGGCGGGGCGAAGGCTTGGAGCCCTCGCCGGCCACGGGGGCCGCATGGCGGGCGGCGGCGGCCGAAGGCGCGCCGGCCCCGCGGGGCGGATCGGCGGGGCGCGTCACCGCAGCC
>NZ_JBSRTQ010000073.1:0-22071 GCF_055129145.1 Albimonas sp.
TCTTGCGACCCCGCCCGCCAGCTTCGTCAGGCCGTCAGGCGGGCGGAGGGGTTCAGGAGCCCTGGCCGCCGCACTTGCCGGTGGCGGTGTTGAAGTTCCCGCAGGACATCGGCTTGCGCCAATCGGAGATCAGGTCCTTGGAGTCGGGCAGGAAATCCGACCACGCGTCGCCCGGAACCAGGCCGGGGGTCTCGAACACGGTCTCGAACTGGCCGTCGCCCTGGATCTCGCCGATCAGCACCGGCTTGGTGATGTGGTGGTTCGGCATCATCGCCGAATAGCCGCCGGTCAGGTTGGGCACGGCCACGCCGACCAGCGCGTCGATCACCGCGTCGGGATCGGTGGTGCCGGCGGCCTCGACGGCCTTCACCCACATGTTGAAGCCGATGTAATGGGCTTCCATCGGGTCGTTGGTGACGCGCTTGTCGTCCTTGATGAACGCATGCCACTTGGCGATGAAGTCGGCGTTCTCGGCGGTGTCGGCCGACATGAAGTAGTTCCAGGCGGCGAGGTGACCGATCAGCGGCTCGGTATCCAGACCGGCGAGCTCTTCCTCACCCACGGAGAAGGCGACGACGGGGATGTCGGTGGCCATCACGCCCTGGTTGCCGAGCTCCTTGTAGAACGGCACGTTGGCGTCGCCGTTGATCGTGGAGACCACGGCGGTTTTCTTGCCGGCCGAGCCGAAGGCCTTGATGTCCGACACGATGGTCTGCCAGTCGGAATGACCGAAGGGCGTGTAGTTGATCATGATGTCTTCGGGCGCGACGCCCTTGGCCTGCAGATAGGCCTCGAGGATCTTGTTGGTGGTGCGCGGGTAGACGTAGTCGGTGCCGGCCAGCACCCAACGCTCCACGCCTTCGTCGTTCATCAGGTAGTCGACCGCCGGGATCGCCTGCTGGTTCGGGGCGGCGCCGGTGTAGAACACGTTGCGCTGCGATTCCTCGCCCTCGTACTGCACCGGGTAGAACAGGATCGAGTTCAGTTCCTCGAACACCGGCAGCACCGACTTGCGCGACACCGAGGTCCAGCAGCCGAACACGGCCGACACGCCGTTGCCGGCGATCAGCTCGCGGGCCTTCTCGGCGAAGAGCGGCCAGTCGGAGGCGGGGTCGACCACGACGGCCTCGAGCTGCTTGCCCAGCACGCCGCCCTTCTTGTTCTGCTCGTCGATCAGCATGAGCATGACGTCTTTGAGCGTCGTCTCGGAAATCGCCATCGTGCCCGACAGCGAGTGCAGGATGCCGACCTTGATGGTTTCCTGCGCCTGGGCCGCGAGGGCCAGGGTCATGGTGGCGAGCGCGGTGGCGGCCCCCAGGAATGTTCTTCTGCCGAGTTTCATGGGCAACTCCCTATTTGTCTGTGCGTGTTGGCGCCGAACGGAGAGATTGCAAGCGCCGGGCCAACTTGCCGACGCCGGGTTCGAATGGGGCGATCATGGGGCGGGAGCGTCATGTTTCCGTCGCATGGCCTCTTGCCTGACGCCACGAAAGATGAACGGCGGGGCATTCCTGCGGGCGTGGCGCCCGCAAACTAGGCAGCGCACCGACTTTCGTGGGCAAGCGCTTGCGATCTCGGCATGCGTCGACCCGTCATGCCGCAGCGCGGCATTGACCGGACGGCCGCGCGGCGCCATGCCGGTGGACGCCGGGCCCCGACCGCCCCGCCCATAGGGCCGAAAGGAAGCCGCCTTGGCCAAGACCCTCAGGATCGCCGTGATCGAACGCGACCGCGAACGCGCGATGCTGATCGTCGACGGGCTGCGGGAGGCGGGCGACTACGAGATCTCGGTGATCGGCGACGACCGGGGCCTGTCGCGGCGCCTGCAGGCGCTCAACCCCGACGTGGTGCTCGCCGACCTCGAGAATCCGTCCCGCGATGTGCTGGAGGAGCTGACGCTCGCCTCCAGTCCGCTCGACCGCCCCGTGGCGATGTTCGTCGACCGCACCGATCAGGCCCTGACCCAGGCGGCGATCGAGGCCGGGGTCTCGGCCTATATCGTCGACGGCCTGCGCAAGGAGCGGATCAAGCCGATCCTGGATGCGGCGGTGGCGCGGTTCCACATGTTCGCCCGGATGCGCGCCGAGCTCGTCGCCACCAAGGCCGCGCTGGCCGAGCGCAAGACCATCGACCGCGCCAAGGGGTTTCTCATGAAGGCGCGCGGCATTTCGGAGGACGAGGCCTATGCGCTGCTGCGGCGCACGGCGATGGACCAGGGCAAGAAGGTGGCCGAGATCGCGCTGGCGCTGGTGACCGCGGCGGAGCTGCTCAAGTGACCGGACCGGGCGTGGTCGAGGCCGGCTTCATCCCGCTGGTGGACTGCGCGCCGCTGGTGGTCGCCCGCGAAATGGGTTTCGCGGAGGAGGAGGGGCTCGACCTCGTCCTGCGCAAGGCGCGCTCGTGGTCGGCGCTGCGCGACCGGCTGGCGCTGGGCGCGCTCGATGCCGCCCATATGCTGGCGCCGGTGCCGGTGGCGATGTCCATCGGGCTCGGCGGCGCGCCGGCTCCGCTCGATGCGCTGTCGGTCATGTCGGTCAACGGCGACGTCGTGGGCGTGTCCCCCGCCGTCGCCCGCCGGATGCGGGACGCGGGCAAGGGCGGCGAGATGCCGGACTTTCTGGACGCGCAGGGCGTCGGCCGCAGCCTGATCGGCGCGGTGGACGGGCGGCTGCGCCTCGGCGTGCCGTTCCCGTTCTCGATGCATGCGGAACTGCTCTATTACTGGCTGAACGCGCTCGGGCTGCAGGCGCCGCAGGCGCTCGACGTGCGCACCGTGCCGCCGCCGCAGATGGCGCAGGCGATGGCGGACGGCGAGATCGACGCCTTCTGCGTGGGCGAGCCCTGGGGTTCCATCGCCGTGGAGACGGGGGTGGCCGAGCTGATCCTGCCCGGCTCCGCCATCTGGGGCTTCGCGCCCGAAAAGGTGCTGGCCGTGCGCCGCGGGTGGCCGGAGGAGGCGCCGGAGAAGGCCCGGGCCCTGATGCGCGCCGTGTGGCGGGCGGGGCGGTGGCTGTCGGACCCCTCGCACCGCATCGCGGCGTCGGAACTGCTGGCCCGGCCGGACTACGTCAACGTCTCGGCCGAGATCATCGACCGGGCCCTGTCGGGGCGGCTCGTGGTGAATTCCCAGGGCGACGAACGCGCCGCCCCCCGTTTGCTGGAATTCTTCGACGGGGCGGCGACCTTCCCGTGGCGGTCGCAGGCGATCTGGATGGCGACCCGGCTTGCGGCGCGCAACGGGCTCGACCGGGCGGAGGCGGCGCGGGCGGCGCGCGACTGCTTCCGCACCGACCTCTACCGGGAGCATCTGGGCCCGATCGGCGCCGATCTGCCCGGCGCCTCGGAGAAGCTGGAAGGCGCGCTCGACGCCCGCACCGCCGTCGCCTCGGCCGCGGGGCGGATGATCCTGGGCCCCGACCGGTTCTTCAACGGCGAGGTCTTCGACCCCTCGGATACGCCCTGAGCCGCTGATGGCGCGGCGCGGGGGGCCGGCATGCGGGACATGCCGGGGCCGAGCGCCGGTTTCCCGGACAGCCGGGCCCTGGTCCGCGCCGGGATCGCGGAGCGGATGTGGCCGGCGCCCCCAGCGCGGCGCCCGCGGCCGCGCTGGCGCCTGATTTTCGCGCATGGATCGCCGACCGCCTCTGTTTCGCGCTTTTCGCTTGCGTTTGAGGAGGGATTCGAGCTAGCAAACACGCAGCGCAGGGCAACGATGTCCGGCGCGCCGAATATCCCAAAGTTCTGGGAACGCGGGCAAGGCTGCTCGATCCGACATGACCTTCATCGGTCGTGATCCGTGATCGTGCGGCCTTTTTTCGTTTTTCCCCTGAGCCGATGATTTCGGGGCCCGACATGGAGACTGCCGACATGACCTTTGCAAAAGGTGCGTCGACATCGCCCGCGCCTTCGCGCTGTCGCCGAAACGGCTGCGCCTCGAGGACCGGGTGATGTCGATGACCGAAGGGCCCCGGGCGACCATCGCAAGGCGATGCCGGTCGACCTGCCGCGCCCGCCCCGCCGCAAGGCTCTGCCGGGGCGCCCGGATGACGACGCCTGTCGGGAGGAAGTCCTGGGTTTTCTTCAGGACTGCGAGCGTCGCGACCCCAAGCTCGAAGCGGCGTCAGAGGAGAGGCGCATGACCTTCCTCCAGCGTCCGGTCCGGACCGGGCGCCGACCCCCGACACCGCATTCGTCCCTCGGGTCGAGGCTGCATCGGCCCCGCCCCATCGAGAAAAATCCAAAGCGACGGCCCATGCCGTCGCCCCTGCCGCGGAGTGACGGTCATGACGCAGAAACTGGTGGTCATCGGGGCTGGCATGGCCTCGGGACGGGCGCTGGAGGAGCTGTTCGCGCTCGCGCCCGAGGCATACGAGGTGACGTTGTTCGGGGCCGAGCCGCGCGGCAATTACAACCGGCTGATGCTGTCGCCGGTGCTGTCAGGCGAGAAGACCTACCAAGAGATCATCACCCATGACGACGCCTGGTATCGGGACAACCGCGTGACCTGCCGCTTCGGCGAGCCGGTGACCGGAATCGACCGCGCCCGCAAGGTGGTGATCTCCGCCGCGGGCGAGACGCCCTACGACAAGCTGGTGATCGCCACCGGGTCCCGGCCCTTCGTCATCCCGGCGCCGGGCGTCGACCTGCCCGGCGTCATCACCTTCCGCGATCTCGACGACGTGCTGAAGATGCGCGAAGCGGCCGGCGTCGCCGGCGCCCGCGCGGTGGTGATCGGCGGCGGGCTGCTGGGGCTGGAGGCCGCGGCGGGGCTGAGGATGCAGGGGATGGAGGTCACCGTCCTCCACCTGATGCCGCATCTGATGGAACGCCAGCTCGACCCCGCCGCCGCCTACCTGCTGCAGAAGGAGCTGGAGGGCCGCGGCATCGACATCCGCTGCAAGGCCAACACCCATTCGGTGGTCGGCGAGACCCGGGTCGAGGGCGTGAAGCTCGACGACGACACGGTGATCCCCGCCGATATGGTGGTGATGGCGGTGGGGATCCGACCGGATACGGCGCTGGCCCGCGAGGCCGGGCTCGTCTGCGGACGCGGCGTCCATGTCGACGACCGGATGATCACCTCGGACCCCGACGTGCTGGCGGTGGGCGAATGCGTCGAGCATGACGGCATGGTCTACGGGCTCGTCGCGCCGCTCTACGAAATGGGCAGGGTGCTGGCCCGGACGCTGGCGGGGCAGGCGGCGGAATACAAGGGCTCGGTGGTCAACACCAGGCTGAAGGTCACCGGGGTCGACCTGTTCTCGGCCGGCGATTTCGCCGAGGGCGACGACCGCGACGAGATCGTGTTCCGCGACCCGGCCCGCGGCGTCTACAAGCGCATCGTGCTGCGCGACGACCGGGTGATCGGCGCGGTGATGTATGGCGACGCCGCCGACGGCGCCTGGTTCTTCGGGCTGCTGAAGGACAAGACCGACGTTTCTGCCATGCGCGACATGCTGGTCTTCGGCCCCGCCTTCCAGGGAGGGACCCGGCTGGACCCTATGGCGGCCGTTGCAGCCTTGCCGGATGATGCGGAGATCTGCGGCTGCAACGGCGTGTGCAAGGGCTCGATCGTCAACGCGGTCGTGACCAAGGGCCTGACCTCGCTGGAGGAGGTGCGCGCCCATACCAAGGCCTCGTCCTCCTGCGGCACCTGCGCCGGCCTCGTCGAGCAGGTGATGGCGATGACGCTGGGCGCAGGCTTCGAAGTGAAGACGTCGAAGGCGATGTGCGCCTGCACCGAGCTGACCCATATGGACGTGCGCCGGCTGATCAGGACCAGGGCGCTGAAGTCGATCCCCGCCGTCATGCAGGAATGCGGGTGGAAGACGTCCTGCGGCTGCGCGTCCTGCCGCCCGGCGCTGAACTACTATCTGCTCTGCGACTGGCCCGGCGAATACGAGGACGACTACCAGTCCCGTTTCATCAACGAGCGGGTGCATTCCAACATCCAGAAGGACGGCACGTTTTCCGTGGTCCCCCGCATGTGGGGCGGATTGACCAACCCGCGCGAGCTGCGCGCCATCGCCGACGCGGCCGAGAAATACAATGTGCCGACGGTGAAGGTCACCGGCGGCCAGCGCATCGACCTGCTCGGCGTGAAGAAGGAGGATCTGCCGGCGATCTGGGCGGATCTCAACGCGGCCGGCATGGTCTCGGGCCAGGCCTACGCCAAGGGGCTGCGGACGGTGAAGACCTGCGTGGGGACCGACCATTGCCGCTTCGGGACCCAGGATTCCACCGGGCTGGGCGTGAAGATGGAGAAGGCTTTGTGGGGGTCCTGGACGCCGGCCAAGGTGAAGATGGCGGTCTCCGGCTGCCCGCGCAACTGCGCCGAGTCCACCTGCAAGGACGTGGGCGTGGTCTGCGTGGACTCAGGGTTCGAGCTGCATGTCGGCGGCGCCGCCGGCCTGCATGTGCAGGCGACGGCGCTGCTGTGCAAGCTGACCACGGAATCCGAGGTCATCGAATATTCCGCCGCGGTGATCCAGCTCTATCGGGAGGAGGCGCAATATCTCCACCGCCTCTACAAGTGGATCGATGTGGTGGGCCTCGATCACGTCAAGGAACGTGTGGTGGTCGACGCCGACAGCCGCAGGGCGCTGGCCGAGCGTTTCTTCCATGCGCAGAAATTCATGCAGAAGGACCCCTGGTCCGAACGCGCCGCCGACGGCGTGCACGCCCATGAGTTCAGGCCGATCGCGGAGGTGGCGTGATGGAGCTCATCATGTCGGACTGGGTGGATATCGGCGCGCTGGAGGATATTCCGGTGCGCGGCGCCCGCAAGGTGAAGACGCCCATCGGCTGCGTGGGCGTGTTCCGCACCGCGGCCAACGAGGTCTTCGCGCTGCTCGACGCCTGCCCGCACAAGGGCGGCCCGTTGTCGGAGGGGATCGTGCATGGCCGCGCGGTGACCTGCCCGCTGCATAACTGGGTCATCGCGCTCGACACCGGGATGGCGCAGGGGGCGGACCAGGGCGCGGTTCCCACCATCGCGGCGAAGCTGGAGCACGGGCGCGTGCTGATCGACCGCGCCGCCGTCACCCTGCGCGCCGCCGCCGAGTGAGCCCCGCCTTATGAACCTGGCCGCCGGGGCCAGCGCCGCGGCGGCGACGATCAAGCCATGAGCCAGGAGCGCCGCCGATGACCCGTCCCACCCGGACCGCCTGCCCCTATTGCGGCGTCGGTTGCGGCGTGCTCGCCACGCCGGACGGGCGGGGGGGCGCGGCCATCGCCGGCGACCCCGCGCATCCGGCGAATTTCGGGCGGCTCTGCGCCAAGGGCTCGGCTTTGGGGGAGACGCTGGCGCTCGACGACCGGTTGCTGTTCCCCGAGATCGGCGGCGCGCGGGCCGGCTGGGACGCGGCCATCGCGCTGACCGCCCGCAAATTGCGCGAGGCCATCGACGAATACGGACCCGACAGCGTCGCCTTCTACGTCTCCGGTCAGCTGCTGACCGAGGACTATTACGTCGCCAACAAGCTGATGAAGGGGTTTTTCGGCTCGGCCAACATCGACACCAATTCGCGGCTCTGCATGGCCTCCGCCGTCGCCGGCCATCGCCGCGCCTTCGGGACCGACACCGTGCCGACCTGCTACGAGGATCTGGAGCAGGCGGATCTGGTGGTGCTGGCGGGCTCGAACCTCGCCTGGTGCCACCCGGTGCTGCATCAGCGGATCGCGGCGGCGAAGGCGGCGCGGCCCGCGATGAAAGTGGTGACCATCGACCCGCGTCGCACCGCGACCTCGGACCTTGCGGACCTGCATCTGGGGCTGGCCCCCGGCTCGGACGCCGCCCTCTTCAACGGCCTTCTGGCGCGGATCGAGGCGGACGGCGCCATCGACGCGGGCTATGTCGCCCGGCATATGGATGGCCTGCCCGAGGCGCTGGCCGAGGCGCGCGCCTGGACCCCGCGGCGGGTGGCCGAGGTCGCGGGCCTGACCCTCGCCGAGGTCGAGGCCTTCGTTTCGCTCTGGGTTGGAACCGAGAAAGTGGTGACGCTGTGGAGCCAGGGGCTCAACCAGTCGTCGTCCGGTGCGGACAAGTCGAATGCGATCCTCAACGCCCACCTCGCCACGGGGCGGATCGGGCGGCCCGGGATGGGGCCGTTTTCGATCACCGGCCAGCCCAACGCGATGGGCGGGCGGGAGGTCGGGGGGCTGGCGAACATGCTCGCCGCGCATCTGGATATCGAGAACAAGGCCCATCGCGACGCGGTGCAGGGGTTCTGGGGGGCGCCCGTCATGGCCTCGACCCCGGGGTTGAAGGCGGTGGATCTTTTCGAGGCCTGCGCGGCGGGGCGGATCAAGGCGCTGTGGATCATGTCCACCAATCCGGTCGTATCGATGCCCGACGCCGACCGGGTGCGCGACGCGATCCGGGCGACGCCGTTCGTCGTGGTCTCCGACGTGGTGCGCGGGACCGACACCGGCGCGCTCGCCGACGTGCTCATGCCCGCCACGGCCTGGGGGGAGAAGACCGGGACGGTGACCAATTCCGAACGCCGCATCACCCGCCAGCGGGCCTTTCTGCCGGCGCCGGGAGAGGCGATGGCCGACTGGGATCAGCTCGCCCGCGTCGCCCGCGCCATGGGGTTTTCGGGTTTCGACTACGCGTCGGCCGCCGATGTGTTCCGGGAGCACGCGGCGCTGTCGACCCTCGCCGCGGGCCTCGGGCGCGATTTCGACATATCGGGGCTGGAGGGTCTGACCGACGCCGAATACGACGCGCTGGAGCCGGTGCAATGGCCGGTGACCAAGGCCGGCCCGCAGGCCCGCTTCTTCGCCGACGGGAAATTCTTCACCGAGACCGGGCGCGCCAGAATGCTGCCGATCACGCCGCACCCGCCGGCGAGCCGCCTCTCCGCCGCCTACCCGCTCCGTCTCAACACCGGGCGGGTGCGCGACCACTGGCACACCCTGACCCGGACCGCGAAGTCGCCCCGCCTGAGCCAGCACATCGCCGAGCCCTTCGCCGAGATCCACCCCGAAGACGCCGCCGCCGCCGGCATCGCGCCCGCAGACCTTGTGCATGTGATCGCGGCCGAGGGGCGGGTGACGGTGCGCGCGCTGGTCACCGACCGCACGCCGCGGGGCGCGATCTTCGTGCCGATGCACTGGACCGCGCAATGGGCCTCGTCGGGCCGGGTGGGTGCGGCGGTGCGCGCCTCGGTCGACCCCGTCTCGGGCCAGCCGGAGCTGAAGGGCGCCGCCGCGCGGATCGAACGCGCCGCCTTCGCCTGGCAGGGTTTTGCCATTTCCGCCAACCCGCCGCATGTGGCGGAGGCGGATTACTGGGCGCTGGCCCGGGCCAAGGACGGCTGGCGGGCGGAGCTGGCGGGCCGCGCCGTCCCCGCCGACTGGGCGGCCTTCGCCCACGCCCTCTTCGGGCTGGCGGAGGGCGAAGGCGAGATGGCGGCGCTGGAGGATCCGGCCCGCGGCCTCGCCCGGATCGCGGTGATCGCGCAGGACCGCGTGCTCGGCGCGCTCTTCGCCGGGCCCGGCCCGGTGGAGGTGGCGCGCGCCCATGTCGCCGCGGCGCTGGGCGAGGCCGCGGCCCCCGACCTGCTGGCGGGCCGCCCCGGCGCCGACCGGCCGGATCCCGGGGCCACGGTGTGCTCGTGCTACGAGGTCGGCGCGAACACCATCCTCGCGGCCATCGCGGCGCAGAACCTCGCGGACGTGTCGGCCATCGGCGAGGCGATCAGGGCCGGGAGCAATTGCGGGTCGTGCCGGCCGGAGCTTCAGGCGCTGCTTGACAAGGCCCGGGCCGGACGCAGCATGGCGGCATGAACGATATCCAGACCGACGACCTCGCCCCCTATGTCCGAATCCTCGGCCGCGGCCCCGGCCGGTCCCGCAACCTGACCCGCGAAGAGGCGGCCGACGCCATGCGCCTGATGCTGTCGGGCGAAGTCGCGCCCGAAAGCGTGGGCGCGCTGCTGATGCTGATGCGCTTCCGGGGCGAGAACCCCGACGAGATCGCCGGCTTCTGCGACGGCGCGCGGGCGAGCCTGCCCGACTGGCGCACGCTCGCGCCCGGCATCGACTGGCCGAGCTACGCCGCCGGAAAGTCCCGCGGGCTGCCGTATTTCCTGCTGGCCGCGAAGCTCTGCGCCATGGCCGGGCAGACGGTGATGCTGCACGGCTGGAATTCCGCCGCGCATATGCGGGCGGCCGCCGACCTGCGCGCCATGCTCGCCCCCATCGGCATCCCGGTGGTCGAGACGCCGGACGCCGCGCGAGAGGCGCTGGACGCGGGCGGCATCTGCTATGTCCCGCTGGAGATCATGTCCCCCGACCTCTACCGCCTTTTGCGGCTGCGCGACCGATTCGGGCTGCGGTCGGCGGTCAACACCACGCTCAGGGTGATGAACCCGTCGGGCGCGGCGACCTCGGTGCAGGGGGTGTTCCATCCGCCCTATCGGCCGCTGCAGGTGGCGGCCTCGATGCTGCTCGGTCAGGCGCGGCAGGTGGCGCTGAAGGGCGGCGGCGGGGAGTTCGAGCGCAATCCGGCCAAGCCCGTGACGCTCGAAGGCGTCATGGCGGGCGCGCGTTACGAGGCCGAGGCCGCGCCGCTGATCGACGAGACCCGCCGGCTCGCGGAAGCCGAGCCAGACCCGTCCGATCTCCCCGCGCTCTGGTCCGGCGCCCGTCGCGATCCGTTCGCGGAGGCCATCGTCACCGGCACCGCGGCCGCGGCGCTCTTCGCCGCGGGGCTCGCGCCTGATCTGCCCGGCGCCGAGGCCGAGGCGCAGCGGTTGTGGGAGGCGCGGCCCGCCGCGCAGGCGGCCTAACGGGTCAACTGCTCGAAGAGGCGCGCCACGGCCTCCGCCCCGGGGTCGACATGGCCCGCCAGCCGGTCGGCGGCGATATAGGCCGCCCGCCCGGCATTGGCCCGGGTCATCCGCGCGGTGGCGTCGGCGCCCTCGCGCGCCGCTCGCGCCGCCGCGGCCAGCCCGCCGCCCAAGGCGTCGAGCGCCGGTTCCAGCGCGTCGATCATGGTGCGGTCGCCGGGCTTCGCGCCGCCGATCTCCTTCATCCGCGCCAGCCCCGCCTTCAGCGCGTCCTGCGTGGTCAGCCCGCCCGAGGCCCCGTCGCCGACCGAGGCGAAGAAGATCGCCAGCAGCACGCCCGAAGAGCCGCCCATGGTCTGGCTCAGTTCCAGACCTATGGCGCGGAAGAGCTGGGTGTGATCGGCGAGCGGCAGGCGGTCCATCGACCCGATCAGCGCCCGCGCGGCGCCGGCGAGCGTGGACCCGGTGTCCCCATCCCCCGATTTCGCGTCGAGCGCATTGAGGTCCGCCTCCGCCGCGATCAGGATCTCGCAACACTTTCGCAGGAAGGCTTCGGTGGGCGCGTGGGAGGACGCAAGCGGCTTGATCGGGGTCAGCCCGTCGGGCAGGCGGCGGGTCTCCACCGGGCCGAGCGGCTTCGCGCCGGGCCAGGCGGAGATCGGGCAGGGCGCCGCCAGCAGGGCCGCGTCGCCCTCCGTCATCGGGCAGACCGAGACCGAGAAGCCGCGCATATCCAGCGAGGTCATCATCGCCGCCGGCCCGACCAGAAGATTGATGCGCGCGCCGATCTCCGACCTCGCCAGTTCGTTGGCCAGCACCGACATCTCCAGCGCCGAGGCCCCGCCGAGATTGTTCAGCAGCGCCGCATGCGCCCCCGGCCCCATCTTCGCCGTCAGCCGCGCCGCGATCATCGCCATGGCCTGCCCGGCGCTGTCGTAACCCACCTGCTCGACCCCCGCCTCGCCATGAATGCCGAGGCCCAATTCCGCCTGGCCCTCGGGAATGCGGGTCTCCTTCGGCGATCCGGGCACGGTGCAGGTGTCGAGCGACAGGCCGAGCGACAGGGTCCCCGCAATCACCCGCTGCGCCGCCGCCGTCACCGCGGCGAGGTCGCCGCCGGCCTCGGCCAGCGCGCCGGCCACCTTGTGCACGAAGAGCGTGCCGGCCACCCCGCGCGGCTGGGGCAGGTCCGGCAGGGCGATGTCGTCATCCACGATCACCATGGAGACCGACAGCCCGAAGGCGCGCGCCCGCTCCGCCGCGAGCCCGAAATTCAGTCGGTCGCCGGTGTAGTTCTTCACGATCAGCAGGCACCCCGCCTCCCCGGTCACCGCCAGGATCCCGGCCAGAACCGCGTCGACGGACGGCGAGGCGAAGACGTCGCCGCAGACCGCCGCGGTCAGCATTCCCGGCCCCACGAAGCCCGCATGCGCCGGCTCATGCCCCGAGCCGCCGCCGGACACCAGCGCCACGCGCCCCCGGTCCCAGTCGGCCCGGACCACCACCCGGATATGCGGGTAGCCGTCGAGCCGCGCCAGCGCGCCCCCCGAGGCGCGGATCACGCCGTCGATCGCCTCGGTGACGATGTCTTCCTTGCGGTTGATGAACTGGGTCATGGGGGTCTCCCTCAGGCGACGCGGGCGCCGGCGGCGTCGAAGTAGAACGGCTGGCGAGGGCGGATCGGCGCCACGTCGCCGGGGACGAGCGGGGTATGCGGGTCGGTCACCGTCACCAGCGCATGACCGCGGAAGCTCAGGTGCAGGCGGGTCTGGTCGCCGAGCCGCTCGACCCGGGTGACCACGCTGTCGGCCCCGGCCCCCTGCTCGATCTGTTCGGGGCGCAGGCCGATGGTGACGGCGCGGGGCGGGGCGTTCCCGAAGAGATCGGCGGGCAGCAGGTTGATGCGCGGCTGGCCGAGGCGGCTCGCGGCCTGGATGGACACGGGATTCTCGTAGACCTCCCGCGGGGCGCCGAATTGCAGAAGCCGGCCCTGGTCGAGCACGCCGATATGAGTGGCCATGGTCATCGCCTCGATCTGGTCATGGGTCACGTAGATCAGGGTCGCGCCGAACTCGGCCTGGATCTTCTTCAGCTCCACCCGCAGATCCGCGCGCAGCTTGGCGTCGAGCGAGCTCAGCGGCTCGTCCATCAGGTAGACCGCGGGACGGCGCACCAGAGCGCGGCCGATGGACACGCGCTGCATCTCCCCGCCCGAGAGGTTGGTCGCCCGGTTGTCGAGCTTGTGGGCGATCTGCAGCATCGAGGCGACCTCGGCCACCTTGCGGTCGATCCTGTCGCGCGGCGTGCGCAGCAGCGGGGATTTGAGCGGGAATTCCAGGTTTTCGCGCACGGTCATGTGGGGGTAGAGCGAGTATTGCTGGAACACCATCGCCACGTCGCGCTGGGCCGGGGTCAGGTCGTTGACGCGGGTCCCGCCGATGCGGATTTCGCCCGCGTCTGGCCGGTCGAGCCCGGAGACCAGGCGCAAAGTCGTGGTCTTGCCGGCCCCGGTCGGGCCCAGCAGCACCACGAAAGCGCCGTCGGGCACGGTCAGGGACATGTCATCGAGCGCGATCTGGTCGCCGAACCGGCGCGAGACGCCCGAAAGGGTCACTTCAGCCACGATCCAGCACCTCCCGGTTGGCGACGGAGCGCAGGGCGCGCCCGGTGGCCCGGTCGAACAGGGTCAAGGTGCGCCGGTCGAAGTCGAGCCCGGTCTGGTCGCCCGGCCGGATCGGCTGGTCGGAGGGGGCGCGGGCCTTCACCAGGCCGTTCGCCGTGTCGAAGGTGACGATCTGGGTGGCGCCGAGATATTCGGTGGCGAGCGCCCGGCCCCGATAGGGCGCCGCATCCGAAAGACTCACATGCTCGGGCCGCACGCCGAGCGCCAGCGCGCCGGAGGCGGCGTCGAGGTTCTGGGGGATCGCCACCGCCACCCCGTCGAGCGTGACCGAGGTCGCCCCCGCGCCCACCTCGCCCTGAAAGGGCAGGGCGTTCATCGGGGGCGAGCCGATGAAATTCGCCACGAAGAGGGTGGCGGGCCAGTCGTAGATCTCCTGCGGGACGCCGAACTGTTCGACGACGCCATGGTTCATCACCACGATCTTGTCGCCCATCTGCATCGCCTCCAGCTGGTCATGGGTCACGTAGATCGTCGTCGCCCCCATGCGGTCGTGGAGCGCGCGCAGCTCCTCGGCCATATGCTCGCGGAACTCGGCGTCGAGCGCGCCCAGCGGCTCGTCCATGAGAAAACATTTCGGGTTGCGCACGATGGCGCGGCCGAGCGCCACCCGTTGGCGGTCGCCGCCCGAAAGGCCGCCGACCGGCTTGTCGAGGATGTCCATGATTCCGAGGATCGCCGCCGCCTCCTCGACCTTCGCCCGCACCTGCGCCCGTTTCATGCCCTGCGAGACCAGCGGATAGGCGATGTTCTTGCGCACGTTGAGATGCGGGTAGAGCGCGAACATCTGAAACACGAAGGCGATGTCGCGCTGCGAGGCGGGACGCTGGCCGACCTCGTCCCCGTCGATGAAAATTTCGCCCGAGGTCGGCAGCTCCAGCCCCGCGATCATGCGCAGCGTGGTGGTCTTGCCGCAGCCGGACGGGCCGAGCAGCATGAAGAACTCGCCGTCCTCGATGGTGAAGCTGGAGGACCGAAGGGCCGTGAACGCGCCGAATGTCTTGCGCAGGTTGCGTATCTCGATCCGGGCCATGCGCTACTCCGGGAAATGGCTGACGACGATGAACATCACCGTGCCGGCCAGCGTGACGAGGAACGACCAGGTGAAGAGCGCCAGCGCGAAAGGCTGCATCAGCATCACGACGCCGAGCGCGATGAGCCCGGTCGCCAGCAGCTCCCACGGGCCCCGGCGCAGGCGGAGAAGGCCCCCGACGAAACGGGTGAGAAATCCGGTCATTTGCGCACCGCCCCGAAGGTGATCCCGCGCAGAAGATGTTTGCGGAGCAGGATGGTGAAGACCAGCACGGGGGCGAGGAACAAGGTCGCCCCCGCCGCCACGGCCGGCCAGTCCTGGCCGCCCATGCCGATGATGGTCGGGATGAACGGCGGCGCGGTCTGCGCGGCGCCCGAAGTCAGCAGCACCGCGAAGGCGTATTCGTTCCATGCGAAGATCAGGCAGAAGATGGCGGTCGAGGCGATGCCCGTCGCCGCCTGCGGCAGCACCACCTTTCGGAACGCCTGAAAGCGGGTGTAGCCGTCGATCAGCGCGGCCTCTTCGTATTCGATGGGGATCTCGTCGATGAACCCTTTCAGAAGCCAGACCGACAGGGAGAGGTTCACGGCCGTATAGAGGAAGATCATGCCGAGATGCGTGTCGTTCAGCCCAAGCTCCCGATACATGAGGAAAATCGGGATGGCGACGGCGATGGGCGGCATCATCCGCGTCGACAGGATGAAGAACATCAGGTCGTCCTTCAGCGGAACCTTGAAGCGCGAGAACGCGTAGGCGGCGAGGGCGCCGAGGAAGACCGACAGAAACGTCGACCCGAAGCCGATGATCACCGAATTCAGAAACCGCTCGCCGTAACGGGACGGCCCGGCGATCACCATGTCGTATTCGCGGACGATGGCGTCGTACCAGGTCTCGGGCGGGGGCAGGGCCGCCAGCGTCTCGGGCGTCACCCTTGTGCGGGTGGTGAAGAGGTTGACGTAACCCTCCATCGTCGGCTCGAACAGGATCTTGGGGGGATAGGCGATGGCGTCGGAGGGCGACTTGAAGCCGGTCGCCACGATCCAGATCAGCGGCAGCAGCGTGACCACCGCGTAGAGGATGACCAGCCCGCCCGCGATGCGCTTCTGGTTGGCGGACGGCTCGGTGACCGAAAAGCTCATCGTTCCTTCACCTTGTTCAGCGCCTTCACGTAGATCGAGGCGAGCCCGAACACCGTGACGAACAGGATCACGGCGTAGGCCGAGGCGTAGCCGGTGCGCCATTTCTCGAAGGCCTCGCGCTTGAGGTCGATCGAGGTCAGCGTGGTGGTGTTGCCGGGGCCCCCGCCGGTGAGCTGGACCACCAGGTCGAACATCTTGAAGTTCTCGATGCCGCGGAAGAGGACGGCGAGCATCAGGAACGGCAGGACCATCGGGACGGTCAGCGTCCGGAACTGCCGCCATTTCGAGGCGCGGTCGCATTCCGCCGCCTCGTAGATCGAGTCCGGAATGGACCGCAGGCCCGCGAGGCAGATCAGCATGACGAAGGGCGTCCACATCCAGGTGTCGACGATGACGATGGCCCAGGGCGCGAGCGCCACCTCGCCGATCATCGAGAAACCGGTCGGATCAGCTCCGGTCAGGAAAGCGATGGCGTAATTGAAAAGGCCGATCTGGGGTTGGTAGAGGAAGGTCCAGAAGTTCCCCACCACGGCGGGCGACAGCATCATCGGCAGCACGATGATCGTGGTCCACAGGTCGGAATGGCGGAATTTTCGATGGATCAGCCAGGCCAGCGCGAAGCCGATCAGCACTTGCAACGCGATGGTCCAGAACAGGAAATGCGCCGTGGCTTGCATGGTCGCCCAGACGTCCTCATCGGTCAGGATGCGGATGTAGTTGCGCAGCCCGATCCACTCGACCTCGGCGTTGGGGCGGTTGGCGCGGAAGTTGGTGAAGCTCAGCCGGATCGTCCAGATCAGCGGGAAGATGTTCACCGCCAGCAGCAGGAAGATCGTCGGGGCCACGAAGATCCAGGCGATGGCCCGGTCGGACAGGCCGCGGATACGTCGCGCGGCGCGGGGCGGGGTGGCGCGTGCGGCGCGCTCCATCGCGGTCTCGGACATGAGACGTCCTTCCGGGCGTGGCTCTGGGGGGAAGGGCGGGCGGCTGGGGCCGCCCGCAGGTCGCCGGCCCTTGAGAAAAGGGGCCGGCGAATTCGCGGTGGGCAGAGGGGGCTCAGAGCTTGCCGTCGTCCTCGAAGACCTCGGTCCAGTCCTCGACCAGCCCGTCGAGCGCCTCCTGCGCGGTGCCTTGCCCGGCGATGGCGTATTTGTGCATCCGCGCCTGCATGGCCAGCAGCAGCGAGGCATAGGACGGCTCGGCCCAGAAGTCCTTCACGATGGCCATGGAGTCGAGGAAGGTCCGGGCGTAGGGCTGCGAGGTGGCGAAGCCAGGATCCTCGACCACCGCCTTCAGCGCCGAATAGCCGCCGAGCGCCCACCACTTCTTCTGCACCTCCGGCTGGGCGAACCATTTGATGTAGTCGAGCGCGGCGTCCTGATGCTCGGAATACGACACCACCGAAATGCCCTGACCGCCGAGCTGGGCGAACTGGCCCGCGGGGCCGGCCGGGTTGGCGAAATAGCCGGACTTGCCGCCGCCGACATTCGGGTCGGCCTCCACTCCCGGCCAGATGAAGGCGAAGTTCATCTGCAGCGCGACCTGGCCGGATTTGTAGGCGTCGATGTCCTCGGACATGTACCAGTCGGACGATCCCGGCGGCGTGCAGCAGTCATAGAGCGCCTTGTAGTATTCCAGGCCTTCCACCGCGCCGGGCGAGTTCACATAGCCGTCGAGCTTGTAGGGGTTTTCGGGGGATCCATACTGGAACCCGTAGTTGTAGAGCGCGTTGGTCACGCCCATGGTTATGCCCTCGGACCCGCGTTCGGTGTAGATCGCGGCGCCGTAGACGGTCTTGCCGTCGATCTCACGGCCTTGGAAGAAGGTCCCGATGTCCTTCAGCTCCTCCAGCGTCCTGGGCGGCGCGAGCGGTCGGCCGTAGGTCTTCTGGAACTCGGCCTGCAGCTCCGGCTTCTCGAACCAGTCCTTGCGATAGGTCCAGCCGACCACGTCGCCGAAGGCGGGCAGGGCCCAGTAATTCGGCGTGCCCTTGGGCCATTCGGAATAGCCGGTGACGGTGGCGGGGATGAAGTCGTCCATGGAAATCTGGTTGACGTCGAAGAAGTCGTTGAGCTTGATGTAATGCCCGGCCTCCGCCCCTAATCCGATCCATTGGCTGTCGCCGATCATCAGGTCGCAGAGCTTGCCGCCGGAGTTGAGCTCATTGAGCATCCGGTCGGCGAAATTCGGCCAGGGCACGAATTCGAAGCTCATCTTGTGGCCGGACTGGGCTTCGAAATCCTTCGACAGCTCCACCAGCGCGTTGGCGGGGTCCCAGGCCGCCCAGCACAAGGTCAGGTCCGCCGCGATCGCCGAGCGGGCCCCGAGGGCCGATGCCAGCGCGATCGCGGTCACGGAAAGTCCGTTCGCGGCTTTCATGTTCCGATCTCCTCCCAGAGCGTCGCCGCGACTTGGTTGCGCGACTCGTTGCGACGGAATTGGTAACTGAGGGGCGTACCTCACGTAAAGATATTTCTGAGGCACGTGCCTCAGGGGTGCTTTCCTCTGCGCCCGGGAATGCTAGACAAGAAGATCCCGACCGCCGGAAGGACAGGCATGCGACCGACGACCAAGGATCTGGCCCGCGCCGCGGGGGTGAGCCTCGCCACCGTGGACCGCGTGCTCAACGACCGGCCCGGCGTGCGGGCGGGCACCATCGAGCGGGTCAACGACGCGATCCGCACGCTCGGCTTCGTGCGCGACATCTCGGCCGCGAACCTCGCGCGCCGACGCGACTACCGGTTCCTGTTCGTGCTGCCCGAGACCGAGGGCCGCTTCATGTCCGGCGTGGTCGGGCGCATCGACGAGGCCAACCGGGCTTTCGCGCTCGAGCGGGTCCATGCCCGCGTCCTGCGCATCGCCGAGACCGACGCCCATGCCATCGCCGCCAGCCTCGACGGGCTCGATCCGGAGGCGGTCGATGGCGTGGCGATCATGGCCCCGGCCTCGCCCCAAGTGCGCGACGCCATCGACCGGCTGCGCAGGCGCGGGGTGTCGGTGGTGGCCTTCATCTCCAAGCAACCCAACGCGGAGCGGAGCCGCTTCATCGGCATCGACAACCGCGCCGCCGGCCGCACCGCGGCCCGCCTGATGGGCCGCTTCTGCGGGCCAGGGGCCGCGGGCGCGCTGCTGGTGGTGTGCGAGACCATGCAATTGCTCGATAATCTCGAACGCAGGCTCGGCTTCGACCAGGTGATCAACGAGGTTTTCCAAGGCCTGCGAGTCACCCCGTCGCTGGAGACCTGGGGGGACCCGGAGCGGACCCGCTCGGTCCTTTCCCACGCGCTCGCCAACGTCGCCGATCTGCGCGGGATCTACGTGATGAGCTCGGAGGCGGAGCGGGTGCTGGACCCGCTCGCCGCCCTGATCGACGTCTCACGCGTGGTGATCGTGGCGCATGAGCGCACGCCCTGCACCGAGGCGGCGCTGCGCTCCGGCGCGGTGGATGCGGTCATCACCCAGGACTCAGGCCATCTGGTGCGCAGCGCCCTGCGGGTGCTGCGCGCCAGCGTCGACGCCCGCGACCCGCTGGAAAGTCAGGAGACGGTGCGGATCGAGATCCTGGTGCAGGACAATCTCTGACGGCCCCGGGACTGGCCGTCAGGTCTCGTCGTCGTCGGGCATGTCGCGATCCGTGCCCGATGAAAGATCCGAGCCCGGGCTTTTGGGGGCCCGGGTCCGCTTCTTGTCTTCCGGCTCCGGTTCCGGTTCCGGGGCCGCCTCGATGGCGCGGGGGGCGAGCGCCACGGCCATGGCGTTGGCCGCGGTCTCGGCGTCGTCGCGCACCATGTGCAGGGCCGGTGCGGAGCCGTCCTTGTTGATCCCGAAATACATGGTCTGGTGCGGGAACGGGATCTCGATCCCGCGGGCGTCGAACACCTTCTTCACCCGCTCGTTGATCGCGCGCAGCAGGCCCCACTGCTTGCCCGGCAGGGTCTTGACCCGGCAGCGCAGCACCACGGCGCTGTCGCCCAGCGCCTGCACCCCGAACCATTCCAGCGGCCCGGTGGTCTGCACCGCGAAGGCGGGGTCGGTCATCAGCTCGTCGAAGGCGTCGACGATGGCCTGCTTGGCCTCGTCGATGTCCTCGCGATAGGCGATGCCCATGTCGAACACCGCGAAGGAGAAGTCGCGCGTCAGGTTCGACACCGCGTCGACCGAACTGAACGGGATCAGGTGGAAGGTGCCGTCCAGGTCGCGGATCGAGACGGAGCGCACGGTCAGCTTCTCCACCCCGCCGGTGATGCCGTTGGCGGTCACCACGTCGCCGACGTTCATCGCGTTCTCCAGCTGGATGAACACGCCGGTGATCACGTCCTGAACGAGCTTCTGGGCGCCGAAGCCGATGGCGAGGCCGAGCACGCCGGCCGAGGCGATCAGCGGCGCGATGTCGATGCCGAGCTCGCTGAGCGAGAACATCAGCGTGATCACCGCCAGCAGGATCGTCGCGGCGTTCCGCAGCAGGCTCAGCAGCGTGGTCTCGCGCGGGGTCGGGGCCGCGCCGACATCGGGGTTGAGCCGCCAGTCGATCCACGAGGTCATCGCCAGCCACACCGCGAAGGCCCCGATCAGGATCATCGCCACGCTGACCAGCCCGGCGGTCAGCCGCACGCCCAGATCGGTGGCGAGCCAGTCGCCGAGCTGGGTGATCCCGGCCACCTGCAGCGCCCAGAGCAGGATCGAGGCGACCACCAGCACGCGGACCAGCAGCAGGATCTTGGGCACGAAGGCGTTCAGCCGCCGCTCCAGCAGGGGCAGGGTGGAGGTGGCGCGCTCCGGCAGCCGCACCCCACGCCGGGCCCAGGTGGCGAGCATGTGGTTGATGATGATGCCGATCACGATCGCCGCCACCACCTGGCCCGAGGCCTGGAGCACCGGGAACAGCACCCCGCCCGGGCGGATCAGCACGATGACGAAAAGCGCGAGCAGGTAGATCATCACCGGGATGTGCCAGAGCCGGGCGAGCCCGCCGAAGGTCCGCCCGCTCTGCGCGTCATTGGGGGTCAGCCAGGCGGCGACGTCGCGGCGGTGGCGCAGGGTGGCGGCCATGGCGAGCAGCACCACCGTCAGCGACACCACGGTCCCGAGGGCCGCGGCCGCGCGCCAGCCGATCTCCTGCGCCACGATCGGGGCGGCGAGCAGGTGGCCGTAGCCGAGGATCCCCGCCGCCGCGGTCAGCCGCCAGGCCAGCGCCTGGGCGCCGCGGTCGGGGAACGGGATCAGGCGCAGGGCGCCGGTGTCGGGGCGCAGCGCGAAGCGGATGACGATGCGTGCGATCTCGATCGCCACGAAGGCGTTGAGGTAGAGGGTCTGGCGCAGCCCGATCTGGCCGGGGGCGCCCATGGCCAGCGTGACGATGGCGTAGCCCGCCGCCCAGGCCGCGAGCACGATGACCGCGTCGAGCGCCGCCACCGCAAGGCTGAGCATGAGCGTGCGCAGCCAGCCGGCGCCGATCCCCTGGACGCCCAGCTTGCGGCGGAGCGGCCGGGCCGCGAGGCGCAGCAGCACGAACACCGCATAGGTGGCGATGATGGCCGCGGCCAGCTCCTGCAGCGCGCCGAGAATCACGCCGGGATCGGCGACGCTGCGCAGCTCCGCCAGGCGCGCGGGGGCGAGGGAGATCTGGTTCCAGAGCCCGAAGGCGAAGTCGGCGACGGTCTCGGCCATCTGCTGGGTCAGTTCGGCGGCCTGCCGGCCGAGCGCCACGGTCTCGTCCCGCACATCGCCGGAAGCGGCGGCGGGGGTCGTCGAGGCGTCGGTTCCCGACGTGGCGGTCCCCGACGTGGCGGAGCCCTGGCTGGCGGTCCCTGTCGCGCCCCCGCCCCCGCCCGCGGCGCCGGCGTCGGACTGGCGCAGGGCGCCGATCAGCTTGTCGCGCGCCGCCGGGTCCTCCAGCACGCGCAGCAGCGCCGCGGCGGGGTCGTCAGCGGGGTCGGCGGCGGGGTCGGCGGCGGCCGTGTCGGAGCCCGCACCGGACGGGGTCTCTTCCGACGCCGGCCCCGATCCGCCGACCCCGCCCAATCCGAACTGCGCCTGCCCGGGCGATGCGACGAGGCCGAAGATCAGGCTGAGCGCGACGAGGAGCGCGGCGGGCAGGGCGCGCAGCGGGCGAAGGGGGGCGGGTCGGGTCAAACGTCGTCTCCGGGGCAGGGGTCGTCGGCGAGGTCATGCGCGGCCGTTGGCAGGTCCGCCCGCGCCGGGCTGGGCCGCGCGCATGGCGGGGGGCAACCTAACGCGCGACGGGCGAATGTCACCCCATGCGCGGCGCATGGCCTTGCGGCGGGGTCGGGTCGGCCCGATCGCCGCGCCGGCGCCGGCCGGCGCCCGAGCCCCGCCCGATCCGCCCCCCCCCCCGATCCGCCCCGCCCGATCCGTCTCCCCCCGGATCCTGGACGCGCCGAAACCCGCCCGCGCCCGTCGCCG
>NZ_JBSRTQ010000074.1:0-22090 GCF_055129145.1 Albimonas sp.
TCTCCCCGCGCCGCGCCCGGCCCCCGTTTCGCTCAGTACATGTCGCCGGCGCCGCGCGGATCGTTGATCTCGCCGAGGTTCTGGTCCGACTTGTCGGCGATCATCGCCTCGGTGGTGATCAGCAGACCGGCGACGGAGCCGGCGGATTCCAGCGCGATCCGCACCACCTTGGCCGGGTCGATGATGCCGGCTTCCAGCATGTCGACATAGGTTTCGCTCTGCGCGTCGAAGCCGTAGGCGGCGCTGGCGTTGTCGATCACCTTGGCCGCGACCACCGAGCCGTCGAGCCCGGCATTCTCCGCGATCCGGCGCATCGGAGCCTGGATGGCGCGGCGCACGATGCGGATCCCGGCGTCCTGGTCGCGGTTGTCGCCCTTCAGCGACGCCAGCGCCTTGCCGGCATGGATCAGCGCGGCCCCGCCGCCGGGCACCACGCCCTCCTCCACCGCGGCGCGGGTGGCGTGCAGCGCGTCGTCGACGCGGTCCTTGCGCTCCTTGACCTCGGTTTCGGTCGAGCCGCCGACGCGGATGATGGCGACGCCGCCGGCAAGCCGGGCCACCCGCTCCTGCAGCTGCTCCTTCTCGTAATCCGAGGTCGTCTCCTCGATCTGCGCGCGCAGCTGGGCGACGCGCGACGCGATGGCGTCCTTGTCGCCGGCGCCGTCGATGATCGTGGTGTCCTCGCGGGTGATGCGCACCTTCCGGGCGTTCCCCAGCATCTCCAGCGTCACCTTCTCCAGCTTGCCGCCGAGATCGGCCGAGATCACCTCGCCGCCGGTCAGGATCGACAGATCCTGCAGCATCGCCTTGCGGCGGTCGCCGAAGCCCGGCGCCTTGACGGCCGCGACCTTCAGGCCGCCGCGCAGCTTGTTGATGACGAGCGTGGCGAGCGCCTCGCCCTCGATATCCTCGGCGATGACCAGCAGCTGCTTGCCGCTGTCGATCACGGCCTCCAGCAGTGGCACCAGCGGGGCCAGCGACGACAGCTTCTTCTCGTGCAGCAGCACCACGCAATCGTCGAGCTCGACGGTCATCTTGCCGACATTGGTGATGAAGTAGGGGGAGAGGTAGCCGCGATCGAACTGCATGCCCTCGACCACCTCGGTCTCGGTGACGAGGCCCTTGTTCTCCTCGACGGTGATGACGCCCTCGGGCCCGACGCGGGCCATGGCGTCGGCGATCTGCTGGCCGATCTCGGTCTCGCCATTGGCGGAGATGGCGCCGATGCGCGCGATCTGCTCGGTGCCGCCGACGGGGCGGGACATCGCCTTGAGCTCGGCGACGACGGTGACCACCGCCTTGTCGATGCCGCGCTTGAGATCCATCGGGTTCATGCCGGCGGCGACCGACTTCAGCCCCTCGTGCACGATGGCGTAGGCGAGCACGGTGGCGGTGGTGGTGCCGTCGCCGGCCTCGTCATTGGTGCGCGAGGCGACCTCGCGGACCAACAGCGCGCCCATGTTGGCGAACTTGTCGGAAAGCTCGATCTCCTTGGCCACCGCCACGCCGTCCTTGGTGATGCGCGGTGCGCCCCAGGATTTGTCGAGCACGACGTTGCGGCCCTTGGGCCCGAGGGTGATCGAGACGGCGCCGGCGAGGGTGGCGATGCCGGACAGCATGCGGTCGCGCGCGTCGGAGCCGAATTTGACGTCTTTGGCGGACATGTGGGGGTGCTCCTGGGAGTGAAATCGGGGGTGGAGGCGAGGCGCCGCGCGTCGGGCCGGGCGCAGGGCCCGGTCGGGAGCATACGGGATCCCCGCCGTCAGGCGGCGCCGCAGGCGGACCGAACGGGGCCCACCGCCGGCTCAGCGCCTGCGGTTGGGATCGTCGCGGATGACGATGGTCCGGAGGAGGGCGGCGGCGGCCTTGTTCGCCAGATGCGCCGAGGCGGGGCCGTCGGCATTGTCATGGGTGGCGGCGGCGTCTTCGATCACACCCATGATTTCGCTTTCCGTCATCAGCTTTTTGTCGTTGATGGCGAGCAGAAGGGACTCGCAAAGCGAGAGCGCCGCCATGCCAGCGGGGTCGATGCGATCTTGCATCCTCGGAAGAACTCCTTCGGCGTCGCGAGGCCGGCGCAGGGGGCGCGCTGCGCGAACGCCGCATGTTTGCCGGAAACCCCGCCCGCCGGACTGATCCAAAGCAGTGCCGGCGTTGTTTTTTTGCCGATGGTCAGTCGCCGTGTCGCGGGGAGCGTCTTGGAACATATCGTCGACAGCCCGTTCTCGCGAAAGCTGTCCGCCTTCGTCGCCTTGTCGGAGGCGGAGCACATGGTGCTCGCGGGCCTGCATCAGCGTCGCCGCACCTTCGTGGCCGGGCGGGACCTGGTCTATCAGGGGCAGACGGAACAGGCCGCCTATATCCTGATCTCCGGCTGGGTCTGCTCGTCCAAGAACCTGCCGGACGGCGGCCGGCAGATCATCGACTTCCAGATCCCCGGCGATTTCCTCGGGCTGCGCAGCGTTCTGCTGCACACCTCCGACCATACCATCGAGCCGATCGTGGACATCCAGGTGTCCGAAGTGCTGGCCGACGACCTGCTCGGCGCCTTCGCGTCCACGCCGCGGCTGGCGGCGGCGGTGCTGTGGGCCGCGTCGCGCGACGAGGCGATGGTGGTCGAGCATCTGGTCGACCTCGGCCGGCGCAGCGCCGTCGACCGGATGGCGCATTTCCTGCTCGAGCTCGGCATGCGGCTCGAGATGGTCGGCATGGGCGACCGCACCGGCTTCGACTGCCCGCTGACCCAGTATCACCTCGCCGATGCGCTCGGCCTGAGCGCGGTGCATGTCAACCGGGTGCTGCGCAAGCTGCGCGAGGACGGGCTCGCCACCTTCCGCGACGGGCGGGTGCGGTTCCACGACTACGAGCGGCTTTGCGCGCTGGCGGAGTTCGACGCGGCCTATCTGCGCAACGAGGGCCCTCTGCTGAAGTGAGGGGAGGCCCCGTGGGACGCGGTTCGGGCCGAGCCGGGACCGCCACCGGGACCGCCTCAGAAGTCCGGCATGCCCAGCACGAACACCTGGGCCGCGACGATCACGACGATCAGGATCAGGAAGGCCCGCCAGCCCGCGCTCATCGCGAAGTCGGACCAGGACGCGGATTCGGGGCCGGACTTGGGCTTGGTCCGGCCGGCCAGGGACGGGCTGCGGGTCTGCGGCCGGTCGGGCAGCAGCAGGGTCAGGCGACGCGCGACCTGGTCGATCTGGGCGGCGAGCGCGGGCACGTCGCGGATCTTCGCCAGCAGCGCCGCGAAGCGGACGCGGGCGGCTTCGGCCGACAGCGCGGTCAAGGCGTTGCCTTCCTCCCACGGATCGACGCCGAGCCGCGCGAGGGTCGAGAGCACCGTCACCGGCTGCCCGTTCGCATCGTCGCCGACCGAGGCCTGAAGGAACGGATCCAGATCGTTCCCCATCGGGTTGAGAACCGAGGCTTTCGCCATGACGCGCTCCTGCTTGTCCGCATGACGCTCCGCCTCGCCCGTCGGGCGATGCCGCCATGCGTCGCTGAAAAGCAGCCTATCCCGGACGGCCCGGCGCCGGACTGATGCGGATCAGCCTCCCGCCCGGCGCACGGATCTCGGGCCTGCGGGATCCGCCGCGCAGGGCGCCGGTCCTCCGGGCGCGCCGCGCGGCGACGGCGCTGAGAGCGGAGGCGCGGAGGCCTCCGGATGGGCGGCCTGGTAGGCGGCGGCGAGCGTCAGCACCACGTCGTCTCGAAACCGCGGGCCGACGAATTGCAGACCCACCGGCATCCCCGCATCGTCGAAGCCGCAGTTCACCGACGCGGCCGGCTGTTCGGTCATGTTGAACGGGTAGGTGAAGGGCGACCAGTCGGTCCAGTCGGTCATGCCGCTGTCGGGGGGGAAATCCACGCCGGCCTCGATGGCGGTGGTCGGCATGGTCGGCAGCATCAGCGCGTCGTGGCGCGTGAAAAACCGCTCCATCGCGACCCGCAGATCGGCGCGCACCTGATCGGCCCGGATGAAGTCGACCGCGCTCAGCGCCTTGCCCATCTCCACCTGCGCCAACAGGCCCGGATCCATCCGCGCCCTCTGCGCGGGCGAGGGCGCGTAGCCGCCGACCGTCGCGGCCTGCGATGCGCGCCACAGCACCAGCAACGCCGCCTGCGGGCAGGCGAGACCCGGATCGGCCTCTTCCACGATGGCGCCCAGCGCCGCCATCCGCTCGGCCGCCCGCTCGACCAGGGCGGCCACCTGCGGGTCGACCTTCGCGCCGTCCAGCGTACGGGCGTAGCCGATGCGCAGACCTTTCACGGCCTCCGGCCCACGTCGCGCGATCTCGGCGAAACCGGGGACCGGCGACGGGCACCAGCCGTAGCGTTGCAGGGTCGAGGGGCCCGCGACCGCATCTAGGAACAGGCCCGCGTCCTCCACCGTCCGGCTCAGCGGGCCGCGATGGGCCAGTTCGAAGAGGTTGGTGGCCGGATCCGCCGGGATCCAGCCATAGGTCGGCTTGATCCCGAAGGTCCCGCACCAGGCGGCCGGAATGCGGATCGAACCCGCCGCGTCCGAGCCCTCATGCAGCACGCCGATATTGAGCGCCGCGCAGACTCCGGCCCCGCCCGACGATCCGCCGGACGCCTTCGCGGGGTCCCACGGGTTGCGGGTGACGCCCCCGACCGGCGAATGGGTCACGCCCTTCCAGCCGAGTTCAGGCGAGGTGGTGAGCCCGAGGATCGCCACGCCCGCTTCGCGCAGGCGGGTCACGATCTCCAGATCCGCCGTCGCGGGCGCCGGATCGCCCAGCACCGAGCCGGGCCGGACCGGCATGCCCCTGACCGGCGTCAGCTCCTTGATCGTGGTCGGCGCGCCGTCGAGCGGGCCGCGCGCCTCCCCTGCCCGCCAGCGGGCTTCGGAGGCGCGGGCGTCGGCCAGCGCCGCCTCCGGCGCGAGATGGGCGAAGGCGTTGAGCTCGGGGTCGACGCGCTCGGCGCGGGCGAGCGCGTCGCGCATGACCTCCACCGGCGAGATCTCGCCCGTGGCGTAACGGCGGCCGAGCTCGGCCGCCGTCATCTCGCCCAGCTGGGTCGCGGACATGCCCGCGATCACTCCGCCGCCTGGGCCGTCGAGCGTTCGGCCGCGACCCGGTCAAGCGCCCGGCCCACGGCGTCGAACATCGCGTCGATCTGCTCGGCGGTGATGATCAGCGGCGGGCAGAAGCAGACCGCGTCGCCGATGCCGCGTGCGATCACGCCTTCGTCCATCAGCACCTCGGCGACCCGCTGGGCGGCGCCCGGAACCTCCCAGGGCGTGATCTCCAGCGCGCCGATCAGGCCCACCCCGCGCGAGGTCGCGGCCAGCGGATGCTTGCCGAGCTCGGTCAGGCGGGCGAGGAACTGCGGCGACAGGCGCGCGGCGTTGCCGACCAGATCCCGGTCCTCGATGATCTTGATGTTGGCGAGCCCGACGGCGGTCGCCACCGGATGCCCCGAGGCGGTGTAGCCATGGCCGAAGACGCCGAGCCGATGGCTCTCGTCGGCGATGGGCTCGTAGAAATGGTCCGAGATCATGATCGCCGACAGCGGGATGTAGGAGGAGCTGATCTGCTTGGACAGCACCATCACGTCCGGGCGGATCCCGTAGGTCTCGCAGGCGAACATCTTGCCGGTGCGCCCGAAGCCGCAGATCACCTCGTCGGCGACCAGCAGGATGTCGTATTTCTTCAGCACGGCCTGGATCTCGTCCCAGTAGCCTTCGGGCGGGACGATCACGCCGCCGGCGCCCATCACCGGCTCGCCGAACATGGCGGCGATGGTCTCGGGGCCTTCGGCGAGGATCAGGTCCTCCAGGGCCTTCGCCAGCCGCTTGGAGTAATCCCGCTCGCTCTCGCCCTCCTGCCCGTCGCGCCAGTAATCCGGCGTCAGCGTGTGGATCATGCGGTCGAGCGGCAGGTCGAAGCTCTTGTGGTTGGGGGCGAGCCCGGTGACCGAGCCCGCGGCGATGGTCACGCCGTGATAGCCCTTCACCCGGCCGATGATCTTCTTCTTCTCGGGCTTGCCCAGCGCGTTGGAGCGATACCAGATCATCTTGATGACGAGGTCGTTGGCCTCCGACCCCGAGGAGGTGAAGTGCACGCGGGTCAGATGCGCGGGCGTCATCTCCACCAGCTTCTCGGCCAGGTCGATGGAGGGGCCGTGGGTCTTGTAGGCGAAGGTGTGGTAGTAGGGCAGCTTGCGCATCTGGTCGTAGGCGACCTGGGCGAGGCTTTCCTCGCCGAAGCCGACGGCAACCGACCACAGCCCGGCCAGCCCCTCGATATAGCGCTTGCCGGTGTTGTCGAAGACGTAGACGCCCTCGCCCCGCTCGATCAGCAGGCCCCCGGTTTCCTGGTAGCGGCGCTGATCGACCATCGGATGCATCTGATAGGCGATGTCACGCGCTTCGGGGGAGTTCGGGGCGGGGGAGTTGGCGGTCATTCTGTGTTCCTGGTCTGATTGGCCCGCGGTCGGCCGCGGTCGGCGAGGGAGGGGCCCGGGCGGCGCGGCGGGTTGCGGCGCCCGAGCGGTCGGCGTCTTGCGGCCCGACGAAGGGCGGCGCGAGTCGGATCAGGCGGCGCGAACCTCACGCTCCCGTCCGATGATAGCCTCGATAAGGCGGCCTGTGCGGATAAGCTGCCTTTCGTCGATGCGCGCCGGGTCCCGGCGCGCCGTCGGCGACGGCGGCGGATCCGGGCCGCGTCGAGGTCCTGACAGATCATCCGCACCCGCCGGCGCATGGCCCGAAGCTCCTTGCCTTGCAGCTTGTCCATATCAATGCCGTTCGGCAAGATGCGCCGGGATCTGCAATGCTGCAACCGCTCAGGGCCCGGGATGCGCGGGGAATCGCCCGACCCGCCGTGATCGGTGGGGTGTTCCGCCACACGCTCCCGCCGAGTTCGGAGGCCCGGAGGATGCGGAGCGCCGTGTTGCGTGGACAATCCCGGGGATGGGAGCGCCGGCCACGGATCGTCGCGACTCCATCGCCGCCGCGCTCAAGACGCGCGCGGACGTCGCCGAGACGTCCCCCGCGCCGCGCGTGCGCCGCAACCTCCCGTTCGTCGCGACCGCGCCGCAGGATCCCGCGCGGCTCGGCAGGTCCGCATCCGGGCGCCGATCAGGGCGGACGGCGCGCGAGGGACGGGCGGGCGGCCCTCCCGCCGCTGGGCTTCGCATCGCCCGACCGTCCCCGTCTCTGCGGCTCGCGTCTCCGGACGCGCCCCTCGACGCCCGCGCCCCCGGTTCCGCGCGCCGCGGGCGGGACGGCGCGGCCTGGGCGGACCTCGACGCGGCGCCTGCACGCCGTCTCCGCCTTGCGCCCGCCGCCCCGCGACGCGACAGTGCGCTCCCCGAGACCGGAGGCTCCATGGATCCGCGCGCCCTGCTCGACACCCTGTTCCGCGCCGCCCTCGACGCCGCCGGGCCCGAGGGACGCTTCGCCCCCCTCCCCGCCCCGCCGCGGGGCCGCACCCTGGCCCTCGGCGCCGGCAAGGCCGCCGCCCGCATGGCCGCCGCCTTCGAGGACGCGTGGGAGGCTCATGCCGGCCGCCTGCCCGAGGGCCTCGTCGTCACCCGCCGGGGCCATGGCGCCCCCACCCGCGGCATCGAGGTCGCCGAAGCCGCCCACCCCGTCCCCGACGCCGCCGGCGAAACCGCCGCGCGGCGCATCCTCGCGCGCGCCGCCGAGGCCGGGCCCGACGACCTGGTGGTGTTCCTGATCTCCGGCGGCGCCTCGGCCCTGCTGGCCGCCCCGGCGGAAGGGGTGACGCTCGCCGACAAGCAGGCCATCGGGCGCGCGCTGCTGCGCTCCGGCGCGCCGATCGACGAGATGAACCGTGTGCGCCAGGCGCTGTCGGCGGTGAAGGGCGGGCGGCTCGGCGCCGTCGCCTCGGCCCGCGGCGCGACCTGCGTGACCTGGGCGATTTCGGACGTGCCGGGCGATGCGGCCTCGGTGATCGGCTCCGGCCCCACCGTGCCGCTGCCCGACGGCGAGACCCCGGCCGAAATCCTCGCGCACCGCGGCGTCCCCCTGCCGCCGCATCTGGCCGAAGCGATGGCCGCCAACCCCGCCCCCGCCCTGGCGCCGCAGGATTTCCGCCTGCTCGCCACGCCGCAGATGGCGCTGGAGGCCGCCGCCGCCGCCGCCCGCGCCGCAGGGATCACGCCTCTGATCCTCGGCGACGCCATCGAGGGCGAGGCCCGCGAGGTCGCCACCGTCCTCGCCGGCATCGCCCGCCAGGTGCTGCGCCACGGCCAGCCGGTCGCGCGGCCCTGCGTGCTGCTCTCGGGCGGCGAGACCACGGTGACGGTGCGCGGCGACGGGCGCGGCGGGCGCAACGCCGAGTTCCTGCTGGCGCTGGCCCTTGCGCTCGGCGAGGATCTCGCCGGCGGCGCCATCCACGCGCTCGCCGCCGACACCGACGGCATCGACGGTGTGGAGGCCAACGCCGGCGCGGTGATCGGGCCCGACACCCGCGCCCGGGCCGCGACGATGGGCCTCGCGCTGCGCGCCAAGCTCGACGCCAACGACGCGTTCTCGGCCTTCGAGGCGCTGGGCGATCTGGTCATCACCGGCCCAACCCTGACCAACGTCAACGATTTCCGCGCCATCCTCATTCCCTGACGGGGGGAACCGGTCGAGGGAGCCGCGCGACGCGCCCATGCGCCCCGGCCGTGGCGATGATTCGCCGGATCATCGAACCGGGACGGTGGAGAAGGGCCGAGGTCCTCCCGCCCCCGGGCGCGAAAGGCCCGTCTGCGGACAGACGGCCCCTTTGTCATGGCGGGCCGCAGCTGATGGCCGGCGTGGGGCCGGGGCTGACGATCTCGGCGGTGTGCGGCCTGGCGATGGCGCTGTTCGCGATGGTCATTCCGCACGCCGCGGGCCGGGCCGCGGATCCCGAGGACCGAACCGAATGGCCGATGCGCTGGCGGGCCCTGGGCCGGGTCTGGCCGCCGCCGGCGCTGATCGGGGTGGTGCTGGGGGCATGTATTCCGGCCTGCCGACCGTGACCGGAGCCGGCGCCTTCGGGCCCCTGCTGCTGATCGCCGCCCTGCTGTTCCGGGCCGCGCCCCGCGCCATCATCGAGGCGGGGATGGAGACGCTGGTGGTCGCCGGTTCGATCTTCCTGCGGATCATGGGCGCGGAGATCCTGTCGAGCATCCCGACCCTTTCAGGCCTCGCGCGCGGGTTCGCGGACTGGGTGTCGGCCGCGGGTTTCGGGCGGATCGCGGTGGTCGCCGCGGTGCTGCTGATCCTGTTCCCGGAGACGATGACGCTGCGCTGAGCCGGCGGCGCGCCGGGCGACGCGGAGGGCGCCCGGCGTCGCGAACGCGCCGGCGCGCGCTCAGTCGCGCAGGAACGCCGCGGCGGAGGCGGCGAGGGCGGCGGCGAGGGCCGGCAGCTCGTCGACCGCCAGCGCCTCGTCCGGGGCGCCCAGATTGCGGGGTGTCAGCCCCATCGCCACCGTCTCGAACCCCGCGCGCCGCCACAGCCGCGCATCCGACCCGCCGATCCGCCCGTCGAGCCAGGAGGTCCCCAGCTCCGCCCAGGCCCCTGCGAGGCACGCCGCGGCGATCGGGCTCGCGGCCGGGGTCCAGGTCGGCTCGTAGCGGCGCACGATCTCCAGCCGCAGGGCGAAGGGTGCGAGCAGGCGGCGGGCCTCGGCCTCGACCGCCTCGCAGCTCAGCCCCACCGGGATCCGCACGTCGCAGGCGGCGCGGGCCGTCGCGGGCACCAGGTTGGCCGAGACCCCGGCCTCGATCCGCCCCAGATTGACCGTCAGGCGGCGCATGGTCCGCCGCGCCTCCGCCCCGTCGGCGCCGGGGACCGAGGCGGCGGCGTCGAGCGCGCGCGCCACGTCCCGCGACTCGTGCACAGGCATCGCCTCGAGCCCGCGCAGCGCCCGCAGCCCGTCGAGCAGCCGGTCGGCGGCGTTGTCGCCGGCATGGACATGGGCGCCATGGGCGGCGCGGCCCGTCGCCGAAATCTCCAGCCAGAGCATGCCCTTCTCGCCGATCCGCACCGCCGAGGCGCCGCCCGCGTCGGCCACGATCACGCCGTCGCCGCGCACCGCCGGCAGATCGTCGATCATCGCCTGGGTCCCGAGCTCCCCCATCCGCTCCTCGTCGCCGCCGAAGGCGAGCACGATCTCGCCGGCGAAGGGGGTCGCGGTCACGGCGCGGGCGGCCTCGATCATCGCGACGAGCCCGCCCTTCATGTCGGCCGAACCGCGGCCGTAGAGCATCCCGCCCGCGATCTCCCCGCCGAGCGGATCGAAGGACCAGCCGGCGCGGTCGCCTACGGGATAGGTGTCGAGATGGCCGTTGAGCACCAGCCGCCGTCCGGGCCGGGCGCCGCGGATCACCGCGACGAGGTTGGTGACGGGCGCGACGCTTTCGTGGAAGGTGATTTCGGCGCCCGGCAGGCCCTCGATCATCGCGGCGCAGGCGCGCGCCATGGGGGCGGTGGCGGAGGGCGGGGTCTGGCTGTCGATCCGCACCAGCGCCTGGGTGGCCTCGGCCATCGCCCCGGCGCGGGCCTTCATGCGGGGCAGAAAGCCGCTCATGTCCGCGGGTCCAGCGGCGCGCCGTGGACGCGCCGCGCCTCGCGGATCGCCATGAGGATCTCGAACGTGGTGGCGGCGGCGAGGAAGGCGGTCATGCCGTTGATGTCATGCGGCGGACTGACGGTGTTGACGTCCGCGGCCACGATGTTGAGGCCCCAGAGCCCGCGGATCAGCGCGAACCCCTCCCGCGCCGACAGCCCCCCCCAGACCGGGGTGCAGACGCCGGGCGCGCAGGAGGGGTCGAAGACGTCCATGTCCCAGCTCAGATAGACGGGGCGGTCGCCGATGCGCGCCTTCAGCTCGTCGATCACATCCGCCTGTCCGCGTTGCAAAAACTCGGCGAGCGTCAGGGTGTTGTAGCCGAGCGCCCGGGCGTGGTCGTGGGCGCCCGAGCAGATCGTGGTCCCACGCAGGCCCAGATGCCAGGACAGGCTGGGCGACGTCCGCTGCTCCAAAGCCGCATGGGTGAACTGGGTGGAGGGGTCGATGGGATGGTCGGGGTTCACCGGATAGGCGTCGGTATGGCTGTCGACATGCAGCACCGCGATGCCCGGATGCACCCGGCTGACGCCGCGCAGCAGCGGCAGCGAAATCGACCCGTCGCCCCCGAACCCCACCGGGGCCGTCCCCTGACGGGCGAGGCGGAAGACCGCCTCCTCGATGGCGGCGAAACTCTCCTCGATCCGGGCGGGCGTGCAGATCACGTCGCCGGCGTCGATCACCCCCATCTCGGCGATCACGTCATGGTCGGCCCGCTCGCTGTCATAGCGGCGCACGAGGGCCGACTGCGCGCGGATCGCCTCCGGCCCCTGCCGGGAGCCGACGCGGAAGGCGTGGATCCCGCAGTCGAAGGGGCAGCCCAGGATGGCGGCCTGCGCGCCCGAGGCGTCCGTGGAGAACGGCGCGGACATGAAGGTTTGCGGGCCGCGCAGCAGGGCCGCGTCGGGAAGCTCGGCGAGGGACATGGGGGGCATCCGGTCGAAAGGGAGGGGCGTCAGGGGCGGTCAGCGGCGGGAGAGACGACGCTCCCAGACCCGGATGGCCATGGCGAGCGGCCAGCAGATCATGAAATAGACCACGGCGATGAAGGTGAAGATCTCCAGCGGGCGGAACATCGAGGACGACAGCTCCATCCCGCGCCGGGTGATCTCGCCGACCGAGATGACGGATCCCAGCGACGAATATTTGATCAGCTGCACGAAGTTCGCCGCCAGCGCCGGCAGGGTCATCTTCACCGCCTGGGGCAGCGTGATGCGCAGGAAGGTCTGCGAGGACGACAGACCCAGCACCTGCGCCGCCTCCCGCTGGCCCAGCGGCACCGACTGGATGCCGGACCGATAGACCTCCGCGATGAAGGCCGAGGCGTAGAGCGACAGGCCGATCACCAGCGCGGTCCAGGCGTTCAGGTTGATGCCGAGCGTGATCGGCATGACGTAATAGACCCAGAGCAGCTGCACCAGGATCGGGGTGTTGCGGATGATCTCGCCGACGCTGAGCCCGATGATACGCAGCGCGCGCCAGCGCGACAGGTCCAGCAGCGCGATCACCAGCCCGCCCAGCAGCGCCAGCGCCAGCGTGATCACCGAGATCAGCAGCGTCTGCTGCAACCCGCTCATCAGGAAGTCGAAATTGGCGGGGATGACGTCCCACCGGAATCTGTAGTCGCCCATCTGGCGGGCCTCCGTGGCCGGTCGGGGGGAGCGTGCCCGCCGCCGCCGCGCAAAATGCGCGGCGGCGGCGGGTCGAGGTCAGGCGGTCAGGTTCAGGCCGCGATCAGGGGGCGACGATGGGGCCGAGCGCGTTCTTCTCGGCGAACTTCTTCAGCCGGCCGTCGAGCTTGATGGTCTCGACGAAGAGGTTGACGTAGTTGAGCCAGATCTGGTCGCCCTGCGGGACCACATAGGCGTAGGGGGTCGGGCGCAGCTCGCCGTCGGGCTCGATGGTCTGGGACCACTCGAAGGTGGTGCCGAGCTTCACCGAGGTCGGGTAATCGGTCATCAGCACGTCGGCGCGCCCGGCGATCACCTCGCCCTCACGCGACGCCGGGGGGGCGACGGTGATCAGCTCGGCCTTCTTGAGGTAGTCGCGCATGAACGGCTCGATATAGGAGCCGAGCGTGACGACCACGCGCACGCCGTCCTGGTCGATGTCGGCCCAGGATTTGACCTTCCCGTCCTTCTTCACCACCGCGTAGATCGACGAGATCAGGTAGGGATCCGAGAACGCCACCGCCTGCGCGCGCTTCAGCGTGGCGCCGACGCCGAACATGCCGATCTCGCATTTGTCGGCCTGAAGGTCGGCGATGAAGGTGCCGAAGGCGCTTTCCACGATCTCCAGTTCGACGCCGAGCTCCATCGCCAGCTCCTTGGACAGGTCCGCGTCGATGCCCTCGATCTCTCCGGTCGCCGGGTTGCGGAACGAGATCGCGTAATAGTTCGGATACTGGCAGACCCGCAGCTTGCCGGAGGACGTGATGCGGTAGAGCCGGCTGTCCTGCTGCTGGGCGGAGGCCGGGGCCGGGACGGCGGCGGAGCCGGTCGCGGCGATCAGGGCCGCGAGCGCGGCTTTGGCGAGGGGCTTGAAGGTCTGCATCTGTCGTCTCCGGTGCGGTCTGTCGGGAGGGGGGGGCGCGAAACGGGTCAGTCTTCGAGGCGGGCGAGGAAACGCTGCGCGCGCTCGGTCGTGGGCGCGTCGAAGAAGGCGACGGGGGCGCCCTCCTCCACGATCTCGCCGGCGTCCATGAACACCACGCGGGTGCAGGCGCGCCGGGCGAAGTTCATCTCATGGGTGACGGCGAGCATGGTCATGCCCTCCTCCGCCAGCTGGCGCATGACGGCGAGCACTTCGGCCTTCAGCTCGGGGTCGAGCGCCGAGGTCGCCTCGTCGAACAGCATCAGCCGGGGCTTCATCGCCAGCGCCCGGGCGATGGCGACGCGCTGCTGCTGGCCGCCGGACAGGCGACCCGGCGAGGCGTCGCGCTTGTCGGCGAGGCCGACCTTGTCGAGCAGCGCCTCGGCCTCCGCCACCGCCTGATCGCGCGGGGTCCCGCGGACGCGCATCGGCGCCTCGATCACGTTGCCGAGCACCGACATGTGCGGCCACAGATTGAAGTGCTGGAACACCATGCCGATGTCGGAGCGCACGGCGCGGGCGGCCTTGCGCACGGCGCGACCGTTCTCGCCGTCGGCGATCGGCACGCCGTCCATCAGCACCTGGCCGCCGGACGGCGCTTCGAGCAACGCCATGCTGCGCAGGAGCGTGGTCTTGCCCGAGCCGGACGGGCCGATGATGCAAACCACCTCGCCGCTGGCCACGCCCATCGACACGTCGCGCAGCACCGTGTTGGCGCCGAAGCGCTTGGTCAGCGCCTTCGTTTCGATCAGGGGCGTCGCATCTGGCTGGTCAAAAGGCATCCGCGTCATTCCTGCTGGTGATTCCTTCATCATTAAAATTCGTTATGCCTTGACTGGATTGCGCGATCAAGGATAAAAATTATAACTGATCGCATGCGTTTATGGGCATAAGGAATTGGAATGGCTTTCGATCCCCGCTTGCTGGAAGCGTTCCGCGCCGTGGTCGAGGCCGGTTCGGTCACCGCCGCCGCGAAGCAGCTCGGCGTCACCCAGCCGGCGGTCAGCGCCCAGATCGCAAGGCTCGAGGTCCAGACCAAGTTCGAGCTGTTCGAACGTCAGGGCGGGCGGCTTTCGATCACCTTCCGCGGCCGGCGGTTCTATGAGGAGATCCGCACAGCCCTCGGCGCGCTGGAGCGGCTCGAGCAATCCGCCCGCGATATCCGCTCCGGCGAGACCGAGCGGATCGTGGTCGCAAGCCACCCCTCCGCCTCGATCTCCCTGCTGCCCGAAGTGGTGGCGGAGCTGCGGCGTCGGCGGCCCGACGCGCGGATCTCGATGATCAACCGCTCCTCGGAGGAGGTCGCCGCGGCGTTCGAGGCGGGGGCCGTGGATCTCGCCGTCGCCGAATGGCCGATCCATGTGCAGGGGGTGGAGATGCGCCGCCACGCCGCCGATTGCGTGGCCATCGTGCCGACCGGCCACCCCCTCGCCGCGCTGCCCGCGCTGGGGCCGGCGGATTTCGCCGAACACCCCATCGTCGGCATGTCCGACCGCCGCTTCATCGGGCACCGGGTGCGGGAATTGTTCCTGGAGGACGGGCTCGGCTACGATCCGGTGATCGAAAGCGAGTTCTTCGCCGCGATCTGCGGGCTGGTCGCGGCCGGGGCCGGGGTGGCGGTGGTCGACGCCTGGTCGGCGCGCACCTTCGCGTCCATCGGCCTCGAGATCCGCCCCTTCCGCCCCGCCCTGCGCTACGAGATCGGCGTGTTCCGCCGCGCCTCCGCCTCGCCCACGCCGCTGGCCGAGGAGCTGATGGCGCTGCTCGAGACCCGCCTTAGCCCCCCTTCCGCCTGATGCCCCCCGCGCCCGGAGACCCCGAGATGACCGACGACACCTTCATGACCCGCGCCTTCGCGGCGATCTGCGACTGCGGCGGCCGGCTCTGCGGCACGCCGTCGGAGCGGGCGGCGACGGCGCTGCTTCACCACCTCGGGGCCGAGGCGACCGGGGCGGCCGTCCGGGTCGAGCCCTTCGCCTATCGCGGCTGGCGACCGCTCGATTGCGCGCTCTCCGGCGCCGCCGGCCCCGCTGCCGCCCATCCGCTGGTGCGCAGCGCGTCCGGAGAGGTCGAGGCCGAAGTGATCGACCTCGGCCGCGGCGAACCGGAGGCCTTCGAGGCCCACGCGGCCGAGATCCCCGGCCGCATCGCGCTCGTGCGCCATGAGCTGATGTTCAACCCCGGCACCATTCACCGCCGGATCAAATACGCCGCCGCGGTGAAGGCCGGGGCGGTCGGCTTTCTCATCGCCGGGCCCGCCGCGGGGGGCATGGTCGCGGGATCCTCGGGTCGTGGCGACGAACCCGGCATCCCCGCTTTCGGCATCTCGCCCGAAACCGCCGCCGGTTTCGCCCGCACCTCCGCCGGGCGGCCTGTCGCGCGGATGCGGCTCGCGGCCGAGGAATTCGAGGCGACCGCCGACAACCTGTTCTTCGACCTGCCCGGGGCGGGGCCGGACACCGTCGTCCTCTGCGCCCATATCGACGGCCATGACCTCGGCGAAAGCGCCATCGACAACGCCGCCGGCCTCGCCGTGGCATTGGAGGTCGCGCGGCGCATCGCGGCCGACCGGCCGGCGGGCGGATGGCGCCGCGGGCTGCGGCTAGCCTTCTTCAACGCCGAGGAATGGGCGCTGACCGGCTCGGCCCTGCATCTGGAAGGACTGACGGCGGCGGAGCGGGCGAGGATCGCGCTTTGCGTCAATATCGACTCGCCGGTCGGGGGCGCGGGGCTCGCGGCGCTGACCTGCGGGGCGGCAGGGATCGAGCCGATGCTTTTGCGGGCGGCCGAGACCCGCGGCGAGACGCTGCGCCTGCACCGCCCGTTCCAGTCCAATTCCGACCACGCCAATTTCGCCCGCATGGGGATCCCCGGCTTCCGGCTGGTGGCGGGGTTCGGCGAGCATGACGCGGCCGCCCGCCTGGTGCTGACCCCGCAAGACCGGCGGGATCTGGTGTCGGACGCGGCCCTTACCCGCGCCGCCGACCTCGCCGAGGCGATCACCCGCGCCGCCCTCGACGCCGACGACGCAGAGGCCGCATCCTGGCGCGCCGGGATGGGTCCGGCGGACTGACCCTCAGTCCGACAGCAACGGCATCAGCAGCGAAAACAGCTCCGCCTGCGAGGAGATCGCGCATTTGCGGTAGAGCTGCTTTCGGAACACCTTGACCGTCTGGGCGCTGATCTCCAGCCGCAGCCCGATCGACATCGAGCTGTGGCCGCGCAGGATCAGCAGCGCCACTTCCGATTGCCGCTGACTGAGGCCGATGCCGTGACGCTCCGCCAGCCGCGCGCGCACGCGCCGAACCAGGGCGGCGTCGGTGTAGTCGCCGCTGGACGACAGCCCCGACCATTGCTTGGCGACCAGCTGGCAGGCGATGGCGCTCAACCTCTGGGCCACTTCCAGATCGCGCGCCGAATAGGCCCGGCCCGAGCTTGAGTCCCGCCCGAGGCAGATCTGCACCGAGACCCCGTCGGCCGGATAGGCGACATAGGCGATCTCGTCGATCAAGGTGGTGCGGCGATAGTAGCTCGCGAAGTATTCGTTGCGCTGAAAGTGATCGGGGGCGAAGTCGCGCAGCCGGTAGAGCCCTTCGCGCGCGCGGGCCACATGCAGTTCGTGGAACGGATCGAGCAGATAGGCGCCGTGGATGTAGTCGCTCCAGATTTTTTCATGCACTGCAGGGACCTGCGCCTGACAGAACAGCACCTCCGGCCGGCGGGTCTGAAAATAGGCCAGCATGGTGGTGTTGTCGATCTCGAAGCAGCGCCGCAACCAGGCGTAGAGCGCGGGACCGAAGCCTTCGGTCCCCAGCGCGCCGATCGCCTGGCCCAGATGCTCTTCGGTGTAGTTCGGCAATGTGCGCATCATACCCCCTTGGAGGTATATACCCCCCGAACGCCGCGTCCCTAGCATAGATCCGGTCAATCCGGGGGTATGCCCGAAGGGGAGCCAATGAGCCAGATGAACGTCGCGGTCGATGTGGAACGGGTCGTCAAGCGCTACGGCGCGGTCACCGCGCTGCATGGCGTGTCGATGGCGATCCGCGAGGGGGAGTTCTTCACCCTGCTCGGCCCCTCGGGCTGCGGCAAGACCACATTGCTGCGCTGCATCGCGGGCTTCGAGCAGGTGTCGCAGGGCGCCATCCGCCTGCATGGCGAGGACATCGCCCGCCTGCCGCCGCACAAGCGGCCGGTGAATACGGTGTTCCAGCAATATGCGCTCTTCCCCCACATGACCGTGCTGCAGAATGTCGGCTTCGGCCTCGCCCGCAGCGGCTGGTCGCGGACGGATACCGAGGCGCGGGCGCGCCAGGTGCTGAAGCTGGTGCGGCTGGGCGATTTCGCCTCGCGCCGGCCGGGGCAATTGTCGGGCGGCCAGCAGCAGCGGGTGGCGCTGGCCCGCGCGCTGGCCCCGCAACCGAAAGTGCTGCTGCTGGACGAGCCGCTGTCGGCGCTCGACCTCAAGCTGCGTCAGGCGGTGCGGGTCGAGCTGAAGCAGATCCAGCGCGAGACCGGCATCGCCTTCGTCTTCGTCACCCATGACCAGGAGGAGGCGCTGACCCTGTCCGACCGCATCGCCGTGATGTCGGACGGACGGGTGCAGCAGATCGGCACGCCGCGCGAGGTCTACGAGGCGCCGGTCAGCCGCTTCGTCGCGGATTTCATCGGCGAGACCAATCTGATCGACGTCGAGGTGGCCTCGGTCGCGAATGGCTGGGCCGAGGTCGCCCTGCCCGGCGGCGGCGCCCTGCGCTGCCCGGCGGCGGAAGGCGCGCGGACCGGCAAAGGCCATCTCTCGGTCCGGCCCGAGCGCATGACGCCTGCGCCGCGCGGCGAGGGCGCCCTGCAGGCGGTGGTTCAGAGCCACGTTTACCTCGGCACCGACATCCAGCTGCACACGCGGCTCGCCGACGGCGCGGGCCTGGTGGTGCGCATCCAGAACGCCGAGGCCGCCTCGATCCCCGAGCCGGGCGCGGCGCTGGGGCTGCTGGTGGAAGCGGGCGCCGCGCGCCTGCTCGCCGACTGATGGCCGGCGGCGCGCCGGGCGGCGTTTCGAAGTCCGAGATCTACCGGGGCGACGGGCCGCGGCTGATGGCGCCGACCTGGCTGGTGATCGGCGTGTTCCTGGTGCTGCCGATGCTGCTGATGGCGGTCTATTCGGTGCTGACCAAGGAGTTCCGCGGCGGCGTCATCTGGGACTTCACGCTCGACGCCTACGACCAGTTCTTCCTCGACCGCGGGCTTTTCGGCGACGAGGCCCCGCAGATCGAGTGGACCTATATCGGCATCTTCTGGCGCTCGATCTGGCAGGCGGGGGCGGCGACGCTGCTGTGCCTGCTGATCGGCTTTCCGACCGCCTGGTTCATCGCGACCCGGCCGCCGGCTCAGCGCTCGGCGTGGCTCTTCCTGATCACCATCCCCTATTGGGTGAACCTGCTGATCCGCACCGTGTCGATGAAGTTCCTGATCCGCGACAACGGCCCGCTGAACGAGTTCCTGCTGTGGACCGGCGCGATCTCCGAGCCGATTTCGCTGATCAACACCAATTTCGCGGTGCTGCTCGGGCTGTTCTATTCCTACCTGCCGTTCATGGTGCTGCCGATCTACGCGGCGGTGGAGCGCTACGACTTCGCCCTGTCGGAGGCGGCGGCGGATCTTTACGCCGACAGCTGGACCACCCTGCGCCTGATCATCCTGCCGGTGGTGAAGCCGGGGATCGTGGCGGGGTGCATTCTGGTCTTCGTGCCCTCGCTCGGCGCGTTCCTCGCCCCGGACCTGCTGGGCGGGGCCAAGACCTTCATGATCGGCTCGTTGATCGAGGAGCAGTTCAAGGGCGCCGCCGGCAACTGGCCGTTCGGGGCGGCGGCGGCGATGATCCTGTTGAGCATCGTCATGGCCATCCTGCTGGTCCATGCCCGCGCCCAGACCAGGGGGGACCGGCGATGATCGACCTCCGCCGGTTCGCCGGGTTTCGGGCCGTCACCTGGCTCTGCCTCTTCGTGCTTTACGCGCCGCTGGTCATCGTCGCGGTCTACAGCTTCAACGCCTCGACTTCGATCACCCGCTGGGGCGGGTTTTCGCTCAAGTGGTATGTGGACGTGTTCAGCGGGCCGGAGGCGCCGAAATTCCGCGACGCGGCGATCAACTCCTTCGTCATCGCGCTGGGGGCCGCCACCTGCGCCACGATCATCGCCACGGCGGCGGCGGTGGCGATGAACCGGGCCGGGCGTTTTCGCGGCAAGACCGCGAGCCTCGCGCTGATCAACCTGCCGCTGATGGTGCCCGAGATCGTGACGGCCGTCGCCTCGCTGATCTTCTTCATCACCATCGGCTTCACCACCGGGCTGATGACCATCTTCGTCGCCCATGTGGTGTTCTGCATCCCCTTCGCCTACCTGCCGATTTCGGCGCGGATGCAGTCGGTCCCCGACAGCTATGAGGAGGCGGCGATGGACCTCTACGCCACGCGCTGGGACGCCTTCCGCATGATCCTGATGCCGCTGATGACGCCGGGGATCCTGTCGGGCTTCCTGCTCGCCTTCATCATCTCGCTCGACGACTTCCTGATCACCAACTTCGTCAAGGGCGCGGGGATCGAGACCTTGCCGACCGCGATCTTCGGATCGGTCAAGCAGGGGATCAAACCCAATATCATGGCCATCTCGACGCTGCTTCTGGGCGTCTCGGTGGTCCTCGTCACGCTCTCCTGGCTGATCGGGCGGGCGGGGCAAGCGAAAAAATGAGCAACTCGGAGACAAGATCATGAAGAGCTTTCTGACCTCCACCGCGCTGGCGCTGTGCCTTGCCGGGACCGCGCAGGCCGCGGGCGAGCTGAAGATCTACCACTGGTTCGAATACATCCCCCAGGAAGTGCTCGACAAGTTCGCCGCGGAATACGACGTCGCCGTCACCATGGACACCTATGACAGCAACGAGGCCCTGCTCGCCTCGCTGAAGGCCGGTCGTCTCGGGCAATACGACGTAGCGGTGCCGGGCGACTACATGGTCAAGATCATGGCCAACGAGGGGATGCTCGACACCTTCACGCCCGAGGAGCTGCCGAACTTCGGCAATATCCAGGACCAGTGGGTGGACGTCGATTTCGACCCGGGCCGCAAGTCCTCGATCCCCTACCAGTGGGGCTCGACGTCGTTTTCGGTGAACACCACGGTCTATGACGGCCCGATGGACAGCCTGGGCCTGATCTTCGATCCGCCCGAGGCGCTGAAGGGCAAGATCAACGTGCTGGATACGTCGGGCGAGACGCTGACGCTCGCCTCGCTCTACGCCGGGATCCCGCAATGCAGCTCGGACCGCGAGCAGCTCAAGGCGCTCAACGCCCTGGTGCAGGGGGCCAAACCCGCCTGGGCGTCGTTCGGGTCGGACGTGGCGAAGGACGTGCTGGTGTCGGGCGACGCCGCGGCCGGGATGATCTGGTCGGGCTTTTCGGCGAAGGCCCGGGCCGAGGGGGCGACCATCGAATACGTCTTCCCCAAGGAGGGCATGATCCTCTGGATGGACAACGTGGTCCTGCTGAAGGACGCGCCCAACCGCGACAACGCGCTGAAATTCATGAACTTCCTGCTGGAGCCGGAGAACGCCGCCGCCGTGACCAACTACGCGGCCTATACCTCGGGCGTGAAGGGCGTGGAGCCGTTCCTGACGCCCGAGATCGCCAATTCGCCCGAAAGCAACCCGCCCGAGGGGGTGAAGGGCGTCTTCGTGCAGGCCTGCCCCGAGGACGTGCAGGTCATGTATGACGCGATCTGGACCAACCTGAAGAAGTGAGGATCGCGCTTCATCAGGGTCCGCCCATCGGCGGCGACATCGAGGCGGCGTTCGCCCGCCTCGATGCCGACACCCGCGCCGCGGCCCTGGCCGGGGCGCGGATGATCGTGTTTCCGGAGCTGTTCCTGCCCGGCTACAACCGGCCGGATCTGCACGGGCCGCTCGCACAGCCCGCGGACGGGACATGGCTCGCCCGTGTCGCCGGGATCGCGCGCGAGGCCCGCTGCGGGATCACGCTGGGCTTCGCCGAACGTGACGGCGACGCGGTCTACAACGCCGCCGCGGCCTTCGGGCCGGATGGCGCGCGGCTCGCCCGCTACCGCAAGATCCAGCTCTTCGGCCCGATGGAGAAGGCGAGCTTCGCGCCCGGGTCGGACTACTGCGTCTTCGACCTCGACGGCGTGAAAACCGCGCTGCTGATCTGCTACGATGTCGAATTCGCCCCCCATGTCGCGGCGCTGGCGGCGGAGGGGGTCACGCTCATCCTCGTCCCCACCGCCAATCCGAAGGGGTTCGAGCATGTCTCCACCGCCTTCGTGCCGGCCCGCGCCGCCGAGATGGATCTGACCATCGCCTACGCCAACTATTGCGGGACCGAGCGCGGCCTCGACTATGGCGGCCACTCGCTGATCGCGGGCCCCGACGCCGAAGTCATCGCCGCGGCCGGCGCCGGCCCGGCGCTGCTGATCGCCGAGATCGCGCTGCCCGTCGCGCTCAACCCGCGCTCCACCCAACGCGCCGACTTCCGGAAGGTCTGACCCATGTCCCTCGATCTCGACACCACCACCGACGGCGTGCTCACCGCCGACACCCATCTGGTGCAGTGCTGGGCGGATCTCGATGCGCTGAAGCAGGACGGCGCCCGCACCGTCATCGTGGGGGCGCAAGGCGCCTATGTCACCGACAGCGAGGGCAACCGGCTGATCGACGGCATCGGGGGCCTGTGGTGCGTGAATGTCGGCCACGGCCGGCGCGAGATCATCGAGGCGATCACCACCCAGCTGCAGACGCTCGACTTCTACTCGACCTTCTACAACTTCACCCACCCCACCGCGGCGGCGCTGGCGGCGAAGCTCGCGTCGCTCGCGCCCGGGTCGCTGAACAAG
>NZ_JBSRTQ010000075.1:0-21954 GCF_055129145.1 Albimonas sp.
CCTGTCCCGCGCCCGGGCGGTCGACACCACCGGGGCCGGCGACGCCTTCGCCGCCGCCTTCGCGGTGGCGCTGGCCGAGGGCGCGGACCCGGTCGCCGCCGCCCGCTTCGCCTGCGTGGCGGCCGGGATCTCGGTCACCCGGCACGGCGCCTCCGACGCCATGGCCCGGCGGGCGGAGGTCGAGGCGCGTGCGACCCTCGCCTGAGCGCCGCGGGCCTGCTGGCGCGTCTTCGCCTGCCCTGCGAGGAAGCCGCCGGCGGCATGGCCGAAACATCGCGCCGCCCCTCCGCCCAGGTCGGCCGGCCCGCGCCCGACTCCGGTCCCGATCATCCCGACGCTCCCTCGCCCCCCTGACCGGTCTGGCATCCCCCCGCGCCCGCCCCCTATAGTCCCCGGACGTCGGGTCGCCCGGTGGCCGCGGCGGTCACCGACCCGGCGCAAGGAAGGACCCCCCGCGATGCTGGCCTGGCGCGACCGCAAGACCGAGATCGTGGAGTCCCGCGACGCGGACCGTCGTCGGCTCGAGCCCCCCCACGCCGCCTATTACCGGCCCCGCCCCGGGATCGGCGGCGCGCTGGACATGATCGCGGGGGCGCGCAGCGACTTCCTCTCGATCTGGCGGGAATCCGACCATGTGGCGAAGGTCGACCAGAAGCGCCTCTTCGGCCGCCAGATCGTGCTGGTCAACGATCCCGACGCCATCCGCCACGTCGTCGCCAAGCGCCATGACAATTACGAACGCAAAAGCCCGCAGATGCGCCGGGCGCTGGAACGCCTGATCGGCGACGGCCTGTTCATCTCGGACGGCGCCACCTGGCGCAGCCGCCGGCCGCTGGTCTCCGACATCGTGCACAAGAACCGGGTCCCCGCCTTCGGCGACGTGATGAGCCGCACCGCGCAGGAGACGGCGGCCCGCTGGCAGGCGCTGGGCGAGGGGGCGGAGGTCAACGTCCTGTCGGAAATGGCCGCCCTGACCGCCGAGATCATCTCCCGCGCCGTCTTCGGCAACGACCTCGGTCCGGACCAGGCCCGCGAGGTGACCGAGGGCTTCACCGCCTATCAATCCATGGTCGACCAGATCAACATCGGCTACTTCCTCGGCTTCGACGAGGGCCTGCCGGTGCTGCCGACGCCGGCGCTGCGCCGCGCGGTGCGCCGGGTGCATTCGGTGATCGACCGGGTGATCGAGGATCACCTGGCGGGCGAGGGCGACGACGCCTCGATGCTCGACCTTCTCATCCGCCGCCAGAAGCGCAACCCCGAGCTCGGGCTCGACGTGGTGGCGCTGCGCAACGAAGCGGCGACGATCTTCATGGCGGGGCATGAGACCACCGCCTCCACCCTCACCTGGACCTGGTTCCTGCTGTCGCGCGCGCCGTGGATCGAGGCCCGCGTCCATGCCGAAATCGCCGAGGTCTGCGGCGACCGCCCGCCGACCCTCGAGGACGTGCCGCGCCTCGACCTCTGCCGGGCGGTGATCGAGGAGACGCTGCGCCTCTACCCGCCCGTGCCGATCCTCGCCCGTCAGGCGAAGGAGGCCGACCGGATCGGGGATGTGGAGGTGGAGAAGGCGGCGCTGATCCTGATCGTGCCGTGGCTGCTGCATCGCAGCCAGGGGCTGCACAAGGACCCGCACCTGTTCCGCCCGCGCCGGTTCCTCGGCGACAGTCGGCCCGCGCCCTACAGCTACATCCCTTTCTCCGCCGGCCCGCGGCTCTGCCCCGGGCTGCAATTCGGGCTGAACGAGTCGGTGCTCTGCCTCGCCGCCCTCGCCCAGCGGTTCCGGGTGAAGGTGGCCGACGACCGCCAGGTGGTCCCGGTCTGCCGCCTGACCATCCGCCCGAAGGGAGGGTTGCCCGCGACCCTGCACGCGCGATGACCGAGGCCGCCCCCCGGCCCGTCCGCGCCGAACGCCGCAAGCCCTGGACCTACGTGCCCGAACCCCGGCCCGGCCTCGCCGATCTCTTCGCCGGGGGGGAGGGGCGCGCGCGCTTCTGGAAAGGCTGGGTGCGCGACGGTCTCGGCGACGCCTTCGACATCGGGATGCATTTCGCGCTGAAGCTCGCGCCGATGGACGCGTGCTCCGACTTCGGGGCCGCATTGTCGCGCCGGGTGATGTATCGCCGCCGCAAAGGCCGGCTGCAGGCGATGCGCGCCAATCTGCGCCGGATCCGGCCGGAGCTGGACGAGGCGGGGCGCGAGGAGATCGTGCGCCTCAATGTCGAGTCGCAGGGCCGGCAGCTGGTGGAATACGCGCATGTGACCGCGCTCGCCCGACATCCCGACCGGCTCGTGGTGCATGGATTGGAGCATCTGACCGACGCGCTGGGGCAAGGCCGGGTGATCCTGATGGGGCCGCATGTCTCCAACTGGGAACTGCTGGCGGTGGCGCTGAGCCCCCATGCGGATCTCGCGCTGATCCATGTGCCGCCCAGACGCCGCGGCCGGCGCTGGATCGCGGACCGGGTGCGGCGCAAGGCCGGGTTCCGCCTGTTCACGCCGGGCCGGCTCGGGACCCGCGACATCCTGCGGTCGCTCACGGGGGGCGACGTGCTGGCGGTGTTCTGCGACGAGGCGTTCGAAAACGAGATCCGCGGCCCGCTTTTCGGCCGTCCGCCCCATGCGGAGGGCAATTACGCCACGGTCGCCCGGCTCGCCCGAAAGACCGGGGCGCGGATCTGCCCCTGGCACATCCGCCGGCGCGACGACGGCTTCCGCTTCGACCTGCATATCCGGCCGGCGATCGCGCTGCCGCCGGAGACGGTCCGCGGCGCCCGCCTGCTCGACGACGTGGCGCTGCTCGACGCGGCGCTGGCGCCGCTGGTGCGGGACAATGTCGACCAGTGGTATTTTCTCGACAACCACCTGCCCGGTGGGGCCGGGAAGGGGAAAGGGAAGGGAGGCGGGGGCCGGCGCGGGCCGAAGCGCGCGCCGGCGCAGGGCGCCTAGGCGGCCCCGGCGTCGACCGCGCGGAACAGCTTTCCGCGCTCGGTCACCAGGGTCGCGCCCAGGCCCATCAGCCCGTAGACCGCGAAGCCGATGCAGAGCGGCAGCGCCGTGCCGTCGAAGCTCTGCCCCACGATCCAGCCCAGGAACGCCGCGATGCCGGTGGTCACCGCGCCCACGAAGGACGAGGCGGTGCCCGCGATCCGGCCCATCGGCTCCATCGCCAGCGCGTTGAGATTGGGCATGATGAAGCCGAAGCAGAACAGCTGCCCCATCATCAGCCCCAGAAACAGCCACAGCGGCAGCGGCCCCACCCCGACTTCGAGCGCCAGATGCAGCGCCGCGACCGCGGCGAAGCCGAAGAGCGCCGTATGCCCCATCCGCCGCATCCCCACCCGCATCACCATGCGGCTGTTGATCACCGCCGCCGCAGCCAGCGCCGCCGCGACCACGCCGAACAGCAGCGGGAAGCTCGCGCCCACGTCATAGGTCACCACGAAGATCTGCTGGGCCGAGTTCACATAGCTCATCATCCCCCCGAAGACCGAGCCGACGGCGAGCGTGTAGCCCAGCGTCTGGCGGGTGGTGAGCGTCTGACGGAAGGCGGCGAGCAGCCATTTCACCGACATCGGCTCGCGCAGTTCGGGAGGGCGGGTCTCGGACAGGCGCAGGGTGGTCCAGATCAGGATCGCAGCGGAGACGATGCCGAGAAACCCGAAGATCGCGTGCCAGTCGCCCAGCAGCAGGATGCCCGAGCCGATGGCCGGCGCGATGGCAGGCACGATGATGAAGACGATCATCACGAAGGACATCACCTCGGCCATGCGCCGGCCGCCATAGACGTCGCGGATCACCGCCACGGCGATGACGCGGGGCGCGGCGTTGGCCACGCCCTGCACGAAGCGCGCGGCGAGCAGGTTCTCGAAGCTGCCGGCCATCATGCACCAGAAGGACGCGGCGGCGTAGAGCACCAGGCCGAAGCCCAGCACCGCCTTGCGCCCGTAGCGGTCCGAGAGCGGGCCGTAGAACAATTGCCCGGCGCCGAAGCCGAGCACGTAGAGCGTGACGACCAGCTGCTGGCTGTTGACGTCGCCGACGGCGTATTCTTCGCGGATCAGCGGCAGCGCCGGCAGCATCACGTCGATGCTGAGCGCGGTCAGCGCCATCATGCTGGCCATCAGGCCGACGAATTCGGGAAAGCCCGGAACGCGGCGCGCCGGCGGAACGGTGTCGGTGGGGGTCATGGATCTGCCTGCGGTCCGGGGGTCGCCGGAGCGTAACTGCAAAATGTTAAGGAGAACATAGCATCGCCGACGACGAGCGCCAGTCCGTCCGCAGGCTTTCATGCTGCGCCGCAGCGCCGCGGGATCGCGCGCCCCCCCCCGGTACGGGTGGGGGCGCGCGGCCGGTCAGTCGACCGTCACCACCACCTTGCCGGTGGCCCCGCGGCTGGCGAGCAGCGCGATGGCCTCGCCCGCCTTCTCCAGGGGGAAGCGGGCCGAAATCTCGGGCTTCAGCTTGCCGGCGGCGTGCCAGGCGAACAGCTCCGCCAGTTCGGCCTGGTAAAGCTCCGGCTCCTTGCGGGTGAACGCGCCCCAGAAGACGCCGCGGATGTCGCAGCCCTTGAGCAGCGTCAGGTTCAGCGGCGGGTTGGGAATGCCCGACGGGAAGCCCACCACCAGATAGCGACCCTTCCAGGCGATGGAGCGCAGCGCCGGCTCGCAATAGGCGCCGCCGACCGGATCATAGATGGCGTCGGCCCCGTTCTCGCCGCAGGCCGCCTTGAACTTTTCGGCCAGCGCCTTGGAGCTGGCGCGGTCGGTCGGGGCCTGCCCGTAGTTGACCAGCACGTCGGCGCCATGGGCCTTGGCCACCGCCAGCTTCTCGTCCGAGGACGCCGCCGCGACGACGCGCGCGCCCATCGCCTTGCCGATCTCGACGGCGGCGAGCCCCACGCCCCCGGCGGCGCCGAGCACCAGCAGGGTCTCGCCGGGCTTCAGCTCGGCCCGGTGGACCAGCGCGTGATGCGAGGTGCCGTAGGTCATCAGGAAGGCCGAGGCCTCGTCGAAGGGCATGGTGTCGGGCATCGGCGCGCAGCGGTCGGCGTCGACGCAGATCTTGCCGCACATCGCGCCCCAGCCGGACATGGCGATGGCGCGCTGGCCGACCGCGAAGCCAGTCACGCCCTCGCCCAGCGCGTCCACGACGCCCGACAGCTCCGCGCCCGGTGCGAAGGGCCGGTCGGGTTTGAACTGGTACTTGTCCTCGATGATCAGCACGTCGGGATAGTTGACGCCGATCGCCTTGACCGCGATGCGGACCTGGCCGGGGCCAGGGGTCGGCTCGGGGATGTCGGCGAGCTCGAGGGTTTCGGGCCCGCCCGGGGTCCGGCTCAGCAGGGCTTTCATGGTCTGGGGTCTCCTCCTGGGGGTCGGGTCCGGCGGGCGGCGGCGAAGGCTCGCCTCTCGCCCGCAGTCCCGGACCTCGGCGTCGTCGGGGGGGTCTCCCGCCCGCGGCGCCTGTTGCATTGGTCGTGTCGTCGTCGGGCCGGGCGGCCGTCCCGGCCGTCCCGGTCGTCGCGACGGACGGGCGCCAGATTGATCAGGCTCGGCCGGCATCACAAGGCCCTGCGGGCGGAAAAGTCTTGCGCCGAGGCCCGCCCGCGCCCGTCGCCGCCTGGCGTCACGCCGCCCCCGCCGCGCGGGCGGACGGCCGCCACGCGCGGGACGGCCGTCGCGCGGCGCGCGCGGGACGCGCGCCTCACTCGGCCTGAAGCGCCTTCATCCAGCCGATCAGACCCGCGGTGGAGCCGTCCTTGCCATCCGTCGAGGCCTCGCCCGTCACCATCGGCTCGAGCGCCTTGGCCAGCGTCTTGCCCAGCTCCACCCCCCACTGGTCGTAGCTGTTCACCCCCCAGATCGCGCCTTCCACGAACACCCGATGCTCGTAAAGCGCCACCAACCGGCCCAGCGTGTAGGGGTCGAGCCGGCGGTACATCAGCAGGGTCGAGGGGCGGTCGCCGGAGAAGGCGCGGTGGGGCGCGAGGCGCCTCGCCTCCGCCTCCGGCACGCCGTCGGCGACCATCATGTCATGGGCGGCCTGCTCGGTCCGTCCGGCCATCAGCGCCTCGGACTGGGCGAGGCAGTTGGCCAGCAGCAGCGCGTGGTGATGCGCCAGCTCCGGCTCCCACCCCGTCGCGGCCACAAGGAATTCCACCGGGATCACGCTCGTGCCCTGGTGGAGCAGCTGGAAGAAGGCGTGCTGCCCGTTGGTCCCCGGCTCCCCCCACACCACGGGCCCGGTTTCGCCCGGCAGCCCGTCGCGCAGCCGCGCGGTCTTGCCGTTCGATTCCATGTCGAGCTGCTGGAGATAGGCCGGCAGCCGTTCCAGCCGCTGGTCGTAGGGGATCACGGCGCGCGAGCCGAGGCCGAGCGCCGAGCGGTGCCAGACCCCCGCCGCGGCCAGCAGCACCGGCAGGTTCCTGGCCAGCGGCGCGGTGCGGAAATGCGCGTCCATCGCGCGGCCGCCATCCAGAAACGCCTCGAAATCCGTGCGCCCGATGGCGATCATCAGGCTGAGCCCGATCGAGGACCAGACCGAATACCGCCCCCCCACCCAGTCCCAGAACCCGAAGGCGCGGGCGGGGTCGATGCCGAAGGCCTCGACCTTGTCGAGCGCGGTGGAGATCGCCGCGAAATGCCCCCCCGCCGCCTCGCCGACGCCGTCGCGCATCCAGCGCATCGCGGTGTCGGCGTTGGTCATCGTCTCGATGGTGGCGAAGGTCTTGGAGGCGATCAGCACCAGCGTTCGGGCCGGATCCAGCGCCTTGAGCACGTCATGCGCGTGGGCGCCGTCGACATTGGAGATGAAATGGCAGCGTGGCCCGTCATGCACCGGGGCCATGGCGCGCACCGCCATCACCGGGCCCAGATCCGAGCCGCCGATGCCGATATTCACCACATCGGTGAACCGGCCGCCGTCGGCGGCGGCGTAGGCGCCGGATCGGACGGCTTCGGCGAAATCGAGGGCGCGGGCGCGGGTCTCCAGCACGTCGGGCATCACGTCGACGCCTTCGGCCGCGAAGACGTCGCCGGGGCGGGCGCGGAGCGCCACGTGCAGCACCGGGCGGCCCTCGGTGGCGTTGATCGGTTCGCCCGCGAACATCGCGTCGCGAAGGGGCTCGATCCCGGCGGCGCGGGCGAGGTCGATCAGCGCGTCCAGCGCTCCGGCGTCGAGCCCGGTCTTCGACAGGTCGAGCAGCATGTCCTCGGCCTTCGCCGATAGATGCTCGAACCGCTCGGGGTCGGTGTCGAACAGGTCGGCGATCCGGCGGCCGGCGAGCCGGTCGCGGGCGGTTTCCACGGATTTCCAGGCGGCGGCGATGGGTTGGGGCGTCACGTCGGCTCCGTCGATGTCGGCGCACAGCACCTCCACCGGCGCGAGGCGCTGGCGAAGGATGGCGCGGATGGGCATCTCCTCCACCGGACCGGGGCCGAGCGCGCGGGCGAAGGTGCGCGCCTTGGTCCGTCCGGAGAAGAGCAGCAGGATGCGCCGCGCCTGAAGGATCGCGGCGAGGGTCAGGGTGATGCGCGTGCCGGGCAGGCCGGGCGCGCGCATGGGAATCAGCAGCGCCCGGCCGTTGGGGTCGAGCGCTTCGGCGAGGCGATCGGCGCCGGGGAAGAACGAGGCCACATGCCCGTCCGGCCCCATGCCCAGCACCACCAGGTCGAAGGGACGGGCGAGCGGGCGCAGCACGGCCTCGGCCGCGGCGCAGCCCGCCTCCACGGAGGCGGCGGAGGAATAGAGCGGCGCGAACCGCGCGCCCCGGGCGCCGCCGTCGTAGAACAGGGTCAGGTCGAGCAGGTTCTTGTTGGACCGGGGGTCTGAGGCCGGGGCCCACAGGTCGTCGACCAGCGTGACCGAGACCCGCGGCCAGTCGATCCGGGCCTTCGACAGCTTGGTGTAGGCGCGCTGCGGCGTGCCCCCGCCCGACAGCGCGGCGACGGCGCGTCCGCGGGCCTTGAGCGCGCCCTGCAGAAGCTCGGCGATGCGGTCGGCGGCGGCGTCGGCGAGCTCGTCCGCGTCGTTGTAGCGGCGCAGCTCGTAGAGCGGCCGGGCCGCAGGTGGGGCGGCGGCGTCGGCGTCGCTCATGCCCGGGTCCCGTGACGGCGGGACGGTCGCGGTCGTCTCGGCGCGCGCGGGGCGCGCCCGGCGCCTGCGGCGATCCGGACTTGCATGGGCGGGTTCCCCTTCCCTGGTGACCCCCGGGCCGTCGCCGCGCTCGGCGCCGTTCCCGGCCAACACTTTCGGCCCCATGCCGCGGCGCGTCAACAGCGCGCCCCGGGGCGCGACCACAACAGCGCGCCCCGGGGCGCGACCACGCGAACATGTCCCCGCGCGCGGGGCCGCGAAAGCGAGGGGAACCGGCCGCCCGACCGCCCGCCGCGCCGCGGCGGAACCCGGTCCCCGCCCCTCCCGCCGCACGGCGCGACGGGAAAACGCCTTGACCTCCCCTTCACGGCCCTGTCAAAGGCGCGCAACTTCCGACATGCGCGCCCAAGGCAAAGAGGTCCATCGATGGACGACAACAAGAACATGATCATCGCCGCGGCGCTGAGCTTCGTGGTGATCGCGGTCTGGTTCGTCCTGTTCCCACCTGCGCCCACCGTGGCTCCGCCCGCCCAGCAGATCGAGCAGAACGTCGCAGGGGCCCCGCAGGCCGGCGCGCCCTCCGGTCTCGCGCCCGGGACGCCGGATTCGCTGGGAACCGGCGCGCCGGTCAGCCGCGAGGCCGCGCTCGCCGCCGCCCCCCGCGCCCAGATCCTCAGCCAGCGGGTCAAGGGCTCGCTGTCGCTGCGCGGCGGCCGGATCGACGACCTCAGCCTCGAGGACTACCAGGAGACGATGGCGCCCGATTCGCCGGACGTCACCCTGCTGTCGCCGCTGGGCACCGCGCATCCGTTCTACGCGGTCTACGGCTGGCTGCCGACCGCCGAGACCCCGGTCGCCACCCCCGGCCCCAACACCGACTGGACGATCGAGAACGGCGAGGTCCTGACGCCCTCCACGCCGCTGACCCTGCGCTGGGACAATGGCGAGGGGCAGATCTTCCGCCGCGTGATGTCGCTCGACGAGAACTACATGTTCACCGTCGAGCAGACCGTGGAGAACACCGGCGAGACCGCGGTCAGCCTCGCCCCCTACGGCTACGTCGCCCGGCGCGGCGAGCCGGAGACGGTGAACTTCTACATCCTCCACGAAGGCGCCATCGCCAAGTTCGACGGCGTGCTGGAGGAATACAGCTACAAGGACATGAAGAAGTTCGAGACTCCGGCCGGGGCCGGCGAAATGGTCAAGACCGACCAGGTCGCCGAGGCCGGCTGGCTCGGTTTCACCGACAAATACTGGATGGCGACGCTGATCCCGACCGTGGGCCAGCCCTTCGACGCCACCTTCCGCTATGTCGCGCGCCAGGACGGGCCGGAATACCGCACCGAGATGCGGCTGCCGACCATGACCGTCGCCCCCGGCGCCACCGCGACCAGCCAGACCAAGCTGTTCGCCGGCGCCAAGGAATACCGCACCATCGAGGCCTATGAGGACGCGGGCGTGCCGCGCTTCATCGACGCCATCGACTGGGGCTGGTTCTTCTTCCTCACCAAGCCCTTCGCGCAGCTGCTGCTGTTCTACGAAGGCCTGATCGGCAACATGGGCTGGGCGATCATCGCCATGACCCTGTCGGTGAAGATCGTGCTCTTCCCGCTCGCCTACAAATCCTATGTGGCGATGTCGAAGATGAAGAAGCTGCAGCCCGAGATGGAGAAGATCAAGGAGCGGGTCGGCGACGACAAGATGAAGATGCAGCAGGAGGTGATGGCCCTCTACAAGCGCGAGAAGGCCAATCCCGCCGCCGGCTGCCTGCCGATCATCCTTCAGATTCCGATCTTCTTCTCGCTCTACAAGGTGCTGTTCGTGACGCTCGAGATGCGCCACGCGCCGTTCATCCTGTGGATCCGCGACATGTCGGCGCCCGATCCGACCTCGGTGCTGAACCTCTTCGGACTGCTGCCCTTCGCGGCGCCGGATCACTCGTCGATGCTGGGGATCCTCTCGATCGGCGTGTTCCCGATCCTGCTCGGCATCACCATGTGGCTGCAGCAGAAGCTGAACCCGGCCCCCACCGACAAGACCCAGGCGATGATCTTCGCCTGGATGCCGTGGGTGTTCATGTTCATGCTGGGCCAGTTCGCGGTCGGGCTGGTGATCTACTGGGTGGCGAACAACATCATCACCTTCACCCAGCAATACCTGATCATGCGCAGCCAGGGCGTGAAGGTGGATGTGCTGGGCAATGTGACCAGCAGCCTGAAGTTCAAGCGCAAGAAGACCTGACCGAAGTTTTCGGGATGCGATGCGAAAAGGGCGGCCCGGGGATCCGGGCCGCCCTTTTCATTGGGATCTCAGGGCGGGCGGCCCGGGCGGGCGATGCCGTGCGTCAGCGCGGCGAGTCCCGTCCCGGCCGCGCCACGCCCTTCAGCTCATCTCGGTCTTCGAGCCCGGCGGCGGGTTCACCCCGAAGATGTTGAGCGTCATCGAGACCAGGCAGTAATAGCCCACGATCCCCACCACATCGACCACCGCCTCCTCGCCGATCGCCGCCACCAGGCGGGCGTAGGTGGCATCCGAAACCGTCCTCGTCTCCTGCGACTCCTTCACGAAGGCGTGCACGGCGGCCTCGTCCTCGCGCTCGAAGGGCGGGTCGCGGCGGTCGCGGATGGCGTCGAGGATCGTCTCGCAGATCCCCGCCTTCAGGGCCATCGGCTTGTGGGCGTACCACTCGAACTCCGCGTTCCAGGCCCGCGCCGTGGTGCAGATCGCCAGCTCCGACAGGCGGGTCGGCAGGCTGGTTTCGAACCGGCAGTAGCGGCCCAGCGCCTGGGCGCTCTCGGCCAGATCCGGGCGCAGCAGCCACACGCCCATCGGGCCGCGCACCCCCTTGCGGGGGCCGGCCACCAGCGCGTCGCGCACTTCGCGCTGGCGCGGCGTCATCGTCGCTTCGGTCGGCAGCTTGATCCGGGCGGCGCCGTCGGCGGACGGGTCGGTGGCCGGCGCATAGGCGGGGGCGGGCACGTCTGACATGATCTCTCCTCCAGAGGCCGGAAGCGCTGCTATGGCTCCCTTATCAAGTCATGACCCTAGGGCGCCGCGCCGCGCATGGAAATGCCCCGCCGACGCGGTTATGGTGGCGCCCGCGCGACCCCCTCGCCCTTTCCGCGCGCCCTCCCGGAGACCGCCCCATGCCGTCCGACGCTTTCGGCGCCACGCTCAGCGCCATTCACCGCCATCCGGTCAAGGCGCTGGGGGCCGAGATCCTGCCCGCCATCGCCCTCGCCCCCGGCCAGACCCTTCCCGGCGACCGCGCCTGGGCGCTGGCGCACGAAAAGTCGCGCTTCGATTTCGACGCCCCCGCCTGGACCCGCTGCACCACCTTCCTGCGCGGCGCGACCTTCCCCGGCCTGATGGCCGTCTCCGTCGTCGCCGCCGATGATGGCGCGATCACCTTCCGCCATCCCGAGGCTGGAGAGATCACCGCCGACCCCGCCGCGCCCGAGGGCGAAGCCGCGCTCATCGCCTGGGTCGACCGGCTGATCCCCGAAGGCGCCCCGCGCCCGGCCCGCCTCGCCCCCTGCCCCGACCGCGGCATGACCGACAACCCGAATCCCTGGATCTCGATCCTGTCCGACGCCTCGCTGGCCGAGATCTCTGACCGCGCCGGCGTCGCGCCGGACCGTCGCCGTTTCCGCGGCAATCTGTGGATCGAGGGCGCCGCGCCCTGGGCCGAGTTCGACCTGGTCGGCCGCGACATCCGCCTTGGCGACGCCACCCTGCGCATCCACGCGCGGATCGAGCGATGCTCGGCCACCATGGCCAACCCAGAGACCGGGCTGCAGGACACGGACATGCTGGGCGCGCTCGAATCAGGCTGCGGCCACAAGGATTTCGGCGTCTTCGCCGAGGTGATCGCCGGCGCCCCCATCGCGCTGGGCGACCGGCTGGAGGCCGCGGCATGAGCGCCCCCATCGCACCGAAGGGCGTCCAGTTCACCGTCAATTCCGACCTCGAGCCGAGCCTGGAGGAGGAGGGTCGCCTGCTCTTCGCCGGCGAGGTCGACTTCATCCTCTCGGCCCCCGAGCTCAAGCACCTGCCTCCCGCGGATCGCACCGAGATCTGCTTCGCCGGGCGCTCCAATGTCGGGAAATCGTCGCTGATCAACGCGCTGACCGGGCGCAAGGCGCTGGCGCGGGCGTCGAACACGCCGGGCCGCACGCAATCGCTGAACTTCTTCGCGGTGGGCGAGCGGCTGATGATGGTCGACCTGCCCGGCTACGGCTACGCCGAGGCCCCCAAACCCATCGTCGAGGCCTGGCAGCGCACGCTCAAGGGCTATCTGGCGGGCCGGACCACGCTGCGCCGGGTGTTCCTGCTGATCGACGGCCGCCATGGGCCCAAGGACGTGGACCACGAGATCATGGACCTGCTCGACCGCTCGGCCGTGCCGTTCCAGGTGGTGCTGACCAAGGCCGACAAGCTGAAGGCGGCGGAGATGCGCAGGATCGAGGAGGCCACCAAGGCCGCTCTCGCCCGCCATGCCGCGGCTTTCCCGGAGATCCTGACCACTTCGTCCGAAAAATACGAGGGGCTGGAGCGGGTGCGCGCCTCCGCGGCGTCTCTGCTCAGGGACTGACGGAGGGCGCCGGGGCCTTCTCCTCGATCCGGCGCAAGTCGGCCGGAGGGGTCAGGCGACGCGCGGCGGCGTGACAGGGCCGCCACCGCGCGAAGACGGGATTTGATCGGGCCGTGGGCGGGGACCGCCGGCCCGAACCGCCCTCGCCTGACGACGTGCCGGCGAGAGCTCCCGCAGCGCCGGCGAAACGCGCCGGCGCCCCCTTCGACGGGCCCCTGATCGGGACCGGCGGTCGAAGGTGACGAGGCGCGCCGCATCCCCGTCTCGCGGGGGCGCGACGCGCGATGGTCTGGGTCAGATCACCGGGGCGATGGGCATCGCGCCGTAATGGTCGTTGATGCCCTTGCGATAGCCTTCGTCGTCCCAGCGCGGATCCCCGGCGCTGGCTTCGGGCGCGCCCTCGAGCTGGTCGAGGGTGACCGCGACCCGGTAGCCGTCGAGGCGCTCGTCATAGGCGAGCGAGGTCCAGGGCAGCGGGTGAAGCCGCTCGCCGATGCCGAGGAAGCCGCCGAAGCTGATCACGGCGTAGCTGATGCGGCCGGCGCGCTTGTCGATCATCAGGTGGTCGACATGGCCGATCTTCTCGTCGTCGGCCCCGTAGACCCGCGTCCCGTCCACCTTGGCGGAGGAGATCAGGCTGACGGTCTCGTCGTTCTCGAGCTCGCGGTCGGTCATGGTGGCGTTCTGCGTCATGTTCATGGGTCGTCTCCTGTGGGCGCCTCTGCGGGGCGCGTCCGATGGTTGCCCCTTGCCTACCAACGTGGTGGCGGATCGCGGACTTGGAAGGGGCGGCGCCGCTTCGCCGCCAAATGACCCAGATCCGGGCGCCGCGCGCCGACGTCACACGGACGCGAAGATCGCGCCGCGCCGCATGGCGACCCTTGGCGCCCCCCGCCCCCGGGCGGTAAGGAGGCCGGCCGGAGCGCTTGCGCGCTCGACCCTGCGCGCGCGTCAAACCGCTCGCCCCGCCCGGATGGGAGACGCCGATGAAACGCGACTGGATCGCCACCGCCCGCACGCTCAGCGAGGCCCTGCCCTATCTGCAGCGCTATGACGGCGCCCGCGTCGTGGTGAAGTTCGGCGGTCACGCCATGGGCGACGCCCCGGCGCTGGAGCGGTTCGCGCGCGACATCGTGCTGATGAAGCAGTGCAACGTGCATCCCATCGTGGTGCATGGCGGCGGCCCGCAGATCGAGCAGATGCTCAAGCGCCTCGCCATCCAGTCGAATTTCGTCGACGGGCTGCGGGTGACCGACGAGGCCACCGTGGAGGTGGTCGAGATGGTGCTGGCCGGGCGGATCAACAAGGCGATCGTGACCGCGCTGAACCGCCAGGGCGGCAAGGCGGTGGGGCTGTCGGGCAAGGACGCGGATCTGATGATCTGCGAAAAGACCATGAAGACCACGCGCGACCCCGATTCGATGATCGAGAAGGTGCTGGATCTGGGCTTCGTCGGCACGCCGACCAAGATCAATCCGGGGCTGCTGGAGACGTTCATCGCCTCCGACTACATCCCGGTCATCGCGCCGGTGGGCGTGGGGACCAAGGGCGAGACCTTCAACGTCAACGGCGACACCGCCGCGGGCGCCATCGCGGGGGCGATGAAGGCCGAGCGGCTGCTGCTGCTGACCGACGTGGCGGGCGTGAAGGGCGAGAACGGCGAGGTGATGGCCGACATCACCAAGGATCGGGCCGAGGCGCTGATCGCGTCGGGCGTGATCTCGGGCGGGATGATCCCCAAGTGCCGCACGGCGCTCGACGCCATCGAGGCGGGGGTGGACGCGGTGGTGATTCTCGATGGCCGCCAGCCGCATGCCTGCCTGCTGGAGCTGTTCACCTCGCATGGCGCCGGGACCATGATAACCGCCCGCTGACCGCCGCCAGGCTGGAAAGCCGCGCGACGACCGTCGCGCCGACGGCCCCGTACCGCCCGCGCGGCGGGGGACCGGCGGCGTGGGTTGCGCCGCCGACCGGTTTTCGCGTCACGCGCGGGGCCCGGCGTCATGCGATCCAGGGTCGTGCGATCCGGCGTCGCGCATGCCGGCGCCGCAAGATCCCGCGTCGCGCCATCGGGCGTCGCGCAGACGGGTTCCGCGCAAGCAGGCGACGCGCCGATCCCGCAGGCCGCGCCGGCGGCCGGAGATGCGGAAACGCCCGGAACGGGCGCCGTCTGCTGACGCCACCCTGTCAGCAGGCCCGGCCCATGATCCTCCGAGCGCCGGCGGCCCTCCGCCCCCGGCGCCCCGACCGACTGAAATCACCTCCCCCGGACGCGCCGTCGGCGCGCCCGGGGTCGCCGCTTCCGCGGCCCGTTCCGGAGACCCGCCATGCCCCGCATCATCGACCTGATGGAATACCGCGCCCGCGACGGCGTCACCGACGAGGAGATCGAGCGCGGCGCAGCCGAGGTCGACGCCTGGGCGCGCCGTCAGGACGGGTTCCTCGGCCGCATCCGCTGCAAGCGCCGGGACGGGCGCTGGATCGACGCGCTGATCTGGCGCGACGGCCCCTCGGCGCAGGCGGCGGGGGCGGGGTTCTCGGCGCTGATCCACTGGGCGGAAGCCGAAGCGGTGGAGCATATCCTTCCTGGCAGCTTCATCCGTCGCCGCGTGGCGCTGCCGGGGGAGCCGGAGACGCTGTCGGTGGACCTGATGCGCATGCTGGGCGGCGCGGCCGACCCGGTCCGCGCCGCCTGAGCGCTCGCCCCCTGTCTCGCGCGACCTGTCTCAGGCGCCCTGCCTCACGCCCCGTGTCCCACGCGCCCTGCCGCCGAACGCCCGACGCGCCCGCGCCATTCTCACCGCGGACCGTCCTTCCCCCCCCCCGATCCCGTCCTGTCCGTCACATGCCCCTCCTCGAAAAAATCGGGCTTCCGCCGCGACGCTCCTGACGGCAGGCTGTCAGCAGGGAGGGCGCAGGGTGTCCATGTCCCCGGTTGGCGGGGGCGGCCCGCAGGGGCCAGATATGGGAGCGCCGAAATGTCCGATATCCTCAGCCACATGGAATACCGCCTCGAAGGCGACGTCAGCGACGCCGCGCTCGTCGCCGCTTCCGCGCCCATCGACGCCTGGGCCGCCGCCCGCCCCGGCTTCCGCTATCGCTGCGTCGCCCGACACGCGGACGGGCGGGTGGTCGACCTGCTGTTCTGGGCCGACCGGGCCAGCAAGGACGCGGCCGACGCCGACTTCCGCCCCTCGGGCTGCGGGTCCGCCCTGCTGTCGATGATGGTCGAAGGCAGCTACAAGGTCGACGTCGCCCCGGTGCTGAGCGCCTGCATGGGCGGACCCGACGCTTCCGCGAAGGCGGCCTGAGCCGCGAATGCGCCGGGCCGACCGCCTGTTCGAGCTGGTCACCCTGCTCCGCGGCCGCCGCATGGCGGTCACGGGGCGGGAGCTCGCTCAGGCGCTCGAGGTCAGCCTGCGCACGGTCTATCGCGATGTCGCGGATCTTCAGGCCCAGGGCGTGCCGATCGACGGCGAGGCGGGGGTGGGCTACCGGCTCTCCCCCGGCTTCGACCTGCCCCCGGTGATGTTCGACCGCCAGGAGGTGATGGCCCTGCTGGTCGGGGCGAGGATGGTGGAGGCGTTCACCGACCCGATCCTCGCCTCCGCCGCGCGCAAGGCCGTGGCGAAGATCCGCGCCATCCTCGACGACCCGGCGCTCGCCGCCGCCGACGAGCTGCCCTACCGCGCTCCGGTCCTGCCGACGGACGCCGCGCTGCGCGAGCGTCACCAGCGGATCCGGGAGGCGTGCGAGGCGCGTGCCAAACTGCTGCTGGGCTATCGGGACGCGGCGGGCGCGGCCTCGGCCAGGGTTGTCTGGCCGCTGGGCCTGATGGCCTGGACCGGGCGCTGGACCCTGCTCGCGTGGTGCGAACGGCGCGAGGCCTACCGCAACTTCCGCTTCGACCGCATCGCCCATATGCGCGTGCTGGAAAAGCGATTCCCGGCGATGCCGGACCGCAGTCTGAAGCACTACCTCGCGCATCTGGATCACGGGCCGCATTAGCCCGACCGGGGGCGGCGGGTTCGCACCCGCCCTACGCAACGCCGCCCCGTCCCGCTTGAGCCTGCGGGGTTTCCGCATTACCCAAAGCGCCGACGCAGACGCCTTCGGGGGGCCCATGGACCATTTTCTCTACCGCAACGGCGCCCTCCATGCCGAGGACGTGCCGGTGGCCGACATCGTCGCCGCCGTCGGCTCGCCGGTCTACATCTACTCGTCCGCGACGCTGGAGCGGCATTACCGCGTGTTCGACGAGGCCCTGGCCGGGACCGACCACTTCATCGCCTATGCGGTGAAGGCCAACGGCAACCTCGCGGTGCTGAAGACGCTGGGCGATCTCGGCGCCGGCATGGACGTGGTGTCGGAAGGCGAGTTCCGCCGGGCGCTCGCCGCCGGCGTGCCGGGCGAGCGGGTGGTGTTCTCGGGCGTCGGCAAGACCGCGGACGAGCTGCGCTTCGCGCTCGCGAACAACGTCCGCCAGATCAACGTGGAAAGCGCCGAGGAGCTGGAGGCGCTCTCCGCCGTCGCCGTCTCCATGGGGGTCGCCGCCCCGATCGCGCTGCGCGTCAACCCCGACGTGGACGCGAAGACCCATGCCAAGATCGCGACCGGCAAGTCGGAGAACAAGTTCGGCATCCCGATTTCGCGGGCGCGGGAGGTCTACGCCCGCGCCGCCGCCCTGCCGGGGATCGAGGTCATCGGGCTCGACGTGCATATCGGCTCGCAGCTCACCGACCTCGCGCCCTTCGAGGCGGCCTTCGCCAAGGTGGCGGAGCTGACCGAGACCCTGCGCGCCGACGGCCACGCCATCCGGCGGCTGGACCTCGGCGGCGGGCTCGGCATTCCCTATCAGGCCACCAACGAGGCCCCGCCCCTGCCCTTCGACTACGGCGCCGTCATCAAGCGCACCGTCGGGCATCTGGGCTGCGAGATCGAGATCGAGCCCGGCCGCCTGATCGCGGGCAATGCCGGGATCCTGGTCAGCGAGGTCATCTATCGCAAGCAGGGCGAGGGCCGGGTGTTCCTGGTGGTCGACGCCGCGATGAACGACCTGATCCGGCCGGCGATGTACGACGCCTGGCACGACATCGTGCCGGTGATCGAGCCCGCACCGGGCGAGGAGAAGGCCGAAGTCGACGTGGTCGGTCCGATCTGCGAGACCGGCGACACCTTCGCCCGCGGCCGCGCCCTGCCGCCGGTCGCCCCGGGCGAATTGGTCGCGTTCCGATCCGCAGGCGCTTATGGCGCGTCAATGTCTTCGGAATACAATGGACGTCCGTTGATCCCGGAAGTGCTGGTCCGCGGCGATCAATTCGCCGTGGTCCGGGCGAGACCCTCGTATGAAGCGATGCTCGCCCGCGATAGCATCCCGGACTGGAACGGCTGAAGTCCGGGTCCGCGCGAAGCGCGACCGCCCGGGCCCGCCGCATCGTCTCCGCCCCGAGCCCCGGGGCGGCGAAGGTCGCGGCGGCGAGACGCGGAGGGCCGGCGCATGTCCGACGAATCGCATCCCGCAGGGGCCGCCCCGGGCGAACCCAGACGTGACTCCTCCGCCGATTCGGCTGGCGACTTCGCCCGCATGGCCAGGGCCGAGACGCGAATCGCGGCGGAGACCAGGCGCGCCTTGCGCGCGATGTGGCTCGAACGGCTGACGCTGGCGATCTGGCCGGCCTGGGCGGTGATCGCGGCCTTCGCGGGCCTGGCGCTCGCCGGCGGGTTCGAGGCGATGCCGCATGGCGCCCATGTCGCGGCGCTGGCGGGATTCGCCGCGGCGCTGGCGGGCGCGGTCTGGTGGGGCCTGCGCGGCTTCGTGCGCCCCGATCAGGCCCAGGCCCGGCGGTCGCTGGAAATCGAGACCCCCGACCACCCCATCGCCGCGCTGGACGACACGCTCGCCATCGGCCGCGCCGACGCCGGCGCCCGCGCGGTATGGGAGACGCATCGCCGCCGCATGGCCGAACGCGCCGGCCTGCTGCGCGCCCGCGCCCCCGAATTCCGGGTCTCGCATCGCGACCCGCTGGCCTTCCGCCTGACCGCGCTGATTCTGCTGATCTTCGGCCTGCTCGCCGCCGCCGGGACCGGGGGCGGGCGCATTGTGCAGGCCTTCGACCCCGGCGCCGGCGCCTCCGGCCCCGGCGTCATCGCCCCGACGGTGGAGGCCTGGGCCGCGCCCCCCGCCTATACCGACGCCCCGATGATCTACCTGACCGAGCGGTTGGGGGAGACGATCGCCCTGCCCGCCGGCTCGCGCGTGTCGCTGCGGGTCTACAACGCCCCCGCGCAGCCGGTGCTGACCCAGGGCGTCGGCGACCCGGCCGCCGCGCTGACCCCCTTCGGCGACGCCGCCTGGGACTTCCAGGTGGAGGCGACCGGCTCCGGCCCCCTCGAAGTGACGCTGGGGGGGGAGACGCTGGCCTCGTGGACGCTCACCGTCATCGACGACGCGCCCCCGGCCATCGCCTTCGATCATGAGACCGAACCCGCGATCTCCGCCGCCGAAACCGGCGCGCTGCAGGTGCGGTTCTCGGCCGAGGACGACCATGGGCTGACCGCGGGCTGGGCGGTGATCACGCTCGATCTCGGCCGGCTGGGGGCGCATTCCGGCATGTTGCCGCCGCCTCCCGGCCTTGGCGAGCCGATGGAAGTCGAGCTGCCGCTGCCGCTGACCGGCTCGGCGAAATCGGTGCGCGAGGCGCTGATCGAGGATCTGACCGAGCATCCCTGGGCAGGCCTCCCGGTGACCATCGCGCTGCATGCCGAGGACGCGTCGGGCCAGCAGGCGACCACCGCGGCGATCCCCGTGCTGCTGCCCGCCCGCCCGTTCTACGACCCGATGGCGCGGGCCCTGGTGGAGGAACGGCGGGCGATGGCCTGGAGCCTCTCCAACCTCTTCCCCGCCCGCCAGCGCCTGCGCGCGATCACCGCCTTCCCCGACCGATATTTCGACGGCGCCGCCGGGCCTTACCTGCTGATCCGCACCGCCATGCGCCGGCTGGATTACGCGCTGGAGGCCGGAACCTCGGCCGAGGCCTCATCCGAGGTCATGGACATGCTGTGGCGCGCCGCCCTGATGCTGGAGGAAGGCGACGTCAACTCCGCCGCCGAACGCCTGCGCCAGGCCAAGGAGCGTCTGTCCGAAGCGCTGGAGCGGGGGGCGGACGAGGACGAGATCGCCCGCCTGATGGACGAGATGCGACAGGCGATGAACGAATATCTGCGCGAAATGGCGCGCCAGGCGATGGAGAATCTCGACCAGCTCGACCAGCAGGGCGAGCAGCGCGGCCGGCAGATGCAGAGCCAGGACCTGCAGGAGATGCTCGACGAGATCGAGCGGATGGCCCGCGACGGCGACCCCGAGACCGCCCAGCAGATGCTCGAACGCCTCGCCCAGATGCTGCAGAACCTGCAGATGCAGGCCCAGCGCGGCCAGGACGGGCAGAGCGGCGAGGGCGAGCAGACGCTGGACGAGCTCAACGACATGCTCCGCCAGCAGCAGGATCTCGCGGATCGCTCCTTCGAGGAGATGCAGCGCCGTCAGGGCCAGGGCCAGCCCGGCGGCGAAGGCCAGCAGGGTCAGCCGGGCCAGCCCGGTCAGCAGGGCCAGCCCGGCGGGCCGGGCGGGCGACAGCTCGGCGATCAGGGCCGGTCCGAGCAGGGCATGCCCGGCCAGGGCGGGCGCCAGCCGGGCGGGCTCGGCTCCGAAGCCCAGCGGCAGGAGGCGCTGCGCCAGCTGCTCGACGACCTGCGCCAGCAGCTGCCCGGCGGGCTGTCGCCCGAAGCCGAGCAGGCGCTGCGCGACGCCGACCGCTCGATGGACGAGGCCCGCGGCGCGCTGGAGGGCGATCAGCCCGGCGAGGCGCTCGACGATCAGGTGCGGGCGATGGAGAACCTGCGCGAGGGAGCGCGGCAGCTCGGCCAGGCGATGCGCCAGCAGGCCCAGCAGGGCCAGGGCGACCGGGCCGGCCAGGGCGACCCCAACGCGGCGGACGAGGGGCGAGACCCGCTCGGCCGTCCCACCGCGAATCGCGGGGCGCTGGAAGGGTCGGACACCGAGGTCCCGGGCCAGGAGGCGCTGAAGCGGGCGCGCGAGCTGCTCGACGAGATCCGCCGCCGCTCCGGCGACCGCACCCGGCCGGAGGTGGAGCTGGACTATTTGAGGCGTTTGCTCGAGCGCTTCTGACCGGGCGATTTCGGCGGCGGGCGGAATTATCCGGCGCCCGTTCCGGGCAAGCCAATGTCTCCGGCCGCAAGCGGCCTTCGGGATCAGGGACGCAGGCGCCGGGCGCCGAAGAAACCCCGCGGGATGCCGCGGGGTTTTTCATTTCGGCGGACCCGAGAGGTCGGGGGGCCGAGGCGTCCGCGGCCGCCCCGCCGCTTCGACGTCAGATCTTGCTGGTCAGCTCTTCGATCTTGAGCTTCGCCTGCGCGGCCACCCGTTCCACGCTCGCCCGCGCGCGGTCCACCATCTGCACATAGGACGCCGCATAGGGCTCGGCCTGCGGGACCATCGCCACCACCTTGCCCGGCTGCAGATAGGCGAAGGCGAGCCCGCCCGACACGATCAGCGCCAGCACGAAGCCGAGGACGAAACCGCCGCCGCCGCGGGACTGGCGCGCGGGCGTCTCGTCGCGGGCGCGCAGCTCGGCGGACAGGCGCTCGGCGTCGATGGAGGCCGGGCGCCGCTGGGCCGGACGCTCGCGCAGCGCCGGCAGCGGGTCGAGCCCGGCCTGCTCGGCCTCAAGCTCCCTGGCCGCAGGGGCCGGAGCGGAGGCGGGCGCGGGGGCGAACAGAGGCTCATGCGCCGTCGCGGGCTCGGCCGGCTCGGGCTCGCGCAGACTCGACAGGCTCTCGGCCGCGGCCTCCATCCCCGGCATGCGCGAGGCGGCGGGGTCGAACGCGGTCAGCTCCGGACCGGGCTGGAACCATTGCTCGCCGCAGGCGCTGCACTCGACGCGGCGTCCGCCGGCGCCCAGCGACTCGTCCGGGGCGTCGTAGACGGCCGTGCAGGAGGGGCAGGTCACGCGCATGAGCAGATCCTTCGGCGGCGCCGCAGGCCGCGCCGGGCGCGGGAGGCGGCGGCGCGGACGAAGACATGCGGATTGTCTTAACGCGCCGATGCGTCCCGGCCAAGGGCTGCGCGCCGGTCGGGGGGCGCCTGCGGCCCTCGCCCGCAGGAACCCGCAGCCGAACGCCCCGGCCCCCGCCCCGTCCCCGCACGCGCCCACGTAGCCCCGCGCCGCGGGAGGCCGGACGCAGCG